>JAUVCP010000035.1 GCA_030590765.1 Flavobacteriaceae bacterium
ATAGCAGCAAATCGTGGGAATGTTTATACGTCTGATGGTAGTTTGCTGGCAACTTCAGTATCAAAATTTGATATCAGAATGGATGCTGTTACAATCTCCGACAGTGATTTTGAAAAAGGCATAAAAGGTTTGAGTAAGTCACTTTCTAAGATGCTTGGTAAAAGTGCAGGTTATTATGAAAATAAGATCCGTAAAGCCAGAGCAACCAAAAATCGATATTTATTTATCACCAGAAACCTGAGTTATAATGAGTATCTCATATTAAAGAAGTTTCCGATTTTTAAATTGGGTACATATCGTGGTGGTTTTATTGTTGAACAAAGAACTGTACGTGAGCATCCCATAGGAAAAATAGCAGAAAGAGCAGTTGGTTATGATGATTACCGTGGAAAAGTTGGAATTGAGGGTAGTTTTTATGAGTTTTTAAGAGGAAAGAACGGAAAAAGATTAAAACAAAAAATTGCTAAAGGTCAGTGGAAACCTTTAAATGATAATAACGAAATAGAACCTATTGATGGTAGAGATATTATTACTACAATTGATCTGAACATTCAGGATGTTGCTCATCATGCATTATTAGGACAGTTAGAGAAATTTAAAGCCGATCATGGAACTGTTGTTGTAATGGAGACAAAAACAGGTGAAGTTAAGGCTATTTCTAATTTAGGAAGAACTTCAAAAGGAACCTATTACGAGCAAAGAAACTATGCTATTTATGAAACTTATGAGCCTGGCTCCACTTTTAAATTGATGGGAATGGTGGTTGCTTTAGAAGATAAAGTAATTGATACTTCCAGTATTATAGATACAGAAAAAGGGGTGATATATTTTCATGGAAAAAGAGTAAAAGATTCTCATCATGGTGGTTATGGTAAAATTTCTGCAGCAAGGGTTTTTGAGATTTCCTCAAATGTAGGAGCAGTAAAAATTATCAATGAGCATTACAAAGACGATCCAAAGAAATTTGTTGCCGGACTGAAAAAAATGAATATCGATAAGAAAATTGGTTTGCCCATAAAAGGAGAAGGTACACCATTGATACCAGATCCAAAGGATAAAAAAAAATGGAATGGACTTTCATTGCCATGGATGGCTTATGGTTATGGAGTAGAGCTTACACCTTTGCAAATATTAACTTTTTACAATGGTATAGCTAATAATGGAGAAATGGTAAAACCGAGGTTTGTTAGAGAAATAAGAACCCAAAGTAATGTAATCACAAAATTTGAGAAGGAGGTCATAAATCCTAAGATCTGTTCACAGGAAACCATTGATAAAGTGAAAGTAATGATGGAAAATGTGGTAAAAAGAGGCACGGCTACCAATATTTATGATAAAAATTTTTCTATGGCAGGAAAAACAGGAACCGGTCAGACCGAGTACTGGACAGATCAAACAAAATATGTGTCATCATTTGTTGGTTATTTCCCAGCGGATGAACCAAAGTATTCTTGTATAGTAGTGATACATAAACCTGATAAGAAGATTGGCTACTATGGTAATATAGTTGCTGCACCGGTATTTAAGCAAATTGCAAATAAAATATATTCAGATACTCCCAAGCATGAAAGTGTGGAGTTTTCATCCCAACTGGCTTCATTGGACGATAGTTTTAACGACTACTTTGAAAAAGCAAATAAGAATTATAAGCAAGTACCTAATGTAAAAAATATGCCTGGTATGGATGCAATTTCTTTACTTGAAAATTTAGGTTTTAAAGTAGGTTTTAGTGGTATAGGAAAAGTAAGATCTCAGTCCGTTAAGCCCGGAAAACAATTTGAAAAAGGAGAATTAATCATATTAAATCTATCGTAGTTAAACCTTGAAAAATTTAAAAGACATACTATATAAAACAGGGATACAATCGGTTGTAGGTACAACTGATCTGTTGATAGATGCTATTGCATTTGATTCAAGGAAAATAGTAGATAATTCTTTATTTGTTGCGCAAAAAGGTATTGTTTTTGATGGCCATCAATTTATTGAAACAGCAATAGAAAAAGGTGCTGTTGCAATAATTTGTGAAGTACTTCCTGTTAATTTTAGGTCAAGTATCACTTATGTTAAGGTAGATGATTCCAATGATGCACTTGCAATTGTTGCTGCAAATTTTTATGATAATCCATCATTAAAATTAAAACTAATTGGTGTTACCGGTACTAACGGGAAAACTACAATTACTACCTTGCTTTATAGGCTTTTCAAAAAGTTGAATTATAAAAGTGGTTTACTTTCTACTATAAAGATCATGATTGATGAAGAAGAGATAAAAACCACACATACTACTCCAGATTCCTTAAAATTGAACAAAGCTCTTTATCAAATGGTATCAGCAGGAGTTGAATATTGTTTTATGGAGGTAAGCTCTCATGGAATTCATCAAAAAAGAACAGCAGGTTTGTATTTTGAAGGTGGAATTTTTACAAATCTTAGTCATGATCATTTAGATTATCACAAAACCTTTGCAGAGTACAGAGATGTCAAAAAATTATTTTTTGATCAATTACCAAAAACATCCTTTGCGTTGGTAAATATCGATGATAGGAATGGCTTGGTAATGATTCAAAATACAAAAGCAAAAAAATATACCTATGCCTTAAAAACAGTTGCTGATTATAAGGCAAGAATAATTGAAAATCAATTTGACGGGCTTTTATTAAATGTTGATAATCAGGAAGTATGGTCAAAATTAATAGGAAATTTCAATGCATATAATCTGTTGGCAATTTATGCAACTGCTGATTTGTTGGGACAAGATAAAATAGAAGTTTTGCGAATTGTAAGTGAATTGGAAAATGTGGATGGAAGATTTCAACATGCTATTTCAAAAATGGGAATAAGTACTATTGTTGATTATGCACATACGCCGGATGCTCTAAAAAACGTATTGGAAACTATAGAAACCATTCGAACTCATAATGAACAGGTAATAACAGTTGTAGGTTGTGGAGGAGACAGGGATAAGACCAAAAGGCCAAAAATGGGAAATATTGCTTCTGTTTTAAGTAGTCAGGTGGTTTTTACCTCTGATAATCCAAGAAGTGAAGATCCAGATAAGATCATTGAAGAAATGGAGGAAGGTGTACAGCCCGAAAATTATAAAAAAACTATTTCCATCACCAATAGAAAACAAGCGATAAAAACAGCGTGCAAGCTAGCAGAAAAAGGAGATATCATATTGGTTGCCGGAAAAGGTCATGAAACCTATCAGATTATTGGTGATGTAAGATCTGATTTTGATGATTTTAAAATTGTGAATGAGTTACTAACCGAAATGAATAAATAGAGAGATGTTATATTATTTATTTGACTATTTTGATCAACATTTTAGCCTATCGGGAGCGGGATTGTTTCGATACATTTCTTTTCGCTCAGCCATGGCATTTTCCTTTTCTTTATTGCTTTCCACAATTTATGGTAGAAAGATCATTGATAAATTAAGGCGTTTACAGGTGGGTGAATCTATTCGGGATCTGGGATTGAAAGGTCAGGTTGAAAAAACCGGAACACCAACAATGGGAGGTCTGATCATCATATTTGCAACATTGATCCCCGTGTTTCTTTTTGCAAAGTTGCATAATATTTACATCATTTTATTGATAGTTACTACCTTATGGATGGGAGCTATTGGTTTTATAGATGATTATATCAAAGTTTTCAGAAAGAACAAAGAGGGTTTGCAAGGCAGATTCAAAGTAGTAGGTCAGATCGTTTTAGGAGCCTTTGTGGGTTTTGTTCTTTATTTCAATCCGGATGTGGTTATAAAAGAAAAAATAAGAGGGGAGCAGATTGTAAAAATAGAGCAATTAACAAATTACAGAAGTGATTTTACCGAGGCACACAAATCAACAAAAACTACCATTCCTTTTATAAAGAATAACGAATTAGATTACGCCAGTTTGATCAATTGGATGGGAGAAGGATCTAAAGATTATGTATGGCTGGTTTTTGTTTTGATAGTAATATTTATCATAACAGCCATTTCAAACGGAGCAAATTTAACAGATGGAATTGATGGTCTGGCTGCAGGTAGTTCTGCTATAATTGTTCTGGCTTTAGCTGTTTTTGCATGGGTATCGGGTAATATCATTTTTGCCGACTATTTGGATGTAATGTATATACCTAACTCTGGTGAGTTAACTATTTTCCTTAGCGCATTTGTTGGAGGTTTGATTGGGTTTTTATGGTATAATACCTATCCGGCACAAGTATTTATGGGAGATACTGGGAGTTTGACAATAGGAGGGATCATTGCGGTTTTGGCGATTGCTGTTCGAAAAGAATTGCTTTTACCAATATTAGCAGGTGTCTTTTTGATTGAGAATTTATCAGTAGTGATGCAGGTTTCTTATTTTAAATATACAAGAAAAAAGTATGGTGCAGGAAAAAGAATATTCTTAATGTCACCATTGCATCATCATTACCAAAAGAGAGGCTATCACGAAAGTAAAATCGCAACACGATTTTGGATCGTAGGAATTTTACTGGCGGTAATTTCTATAGTAACATTAAAAGTAAGATAAACAATAACAAATAAACAAATAAATAAATGAGTATTTCAGCTTTTGCCTTGCAAACTAAATTTAATGTAAAAAATGCCATGGCATCTCACACTTTACATGACCTTATGAAAGTTCGGAAAGAAACGATAAGAGAATCTATGGCAGATTTTGAACATGAAGAACATAGGTTGGAGGATGTCTTGAGAATTAATGGTGTACAGTATATCAATGATTCAAGAGCTGTGAATGTAAATGCTACTTTTTATGCTTTAGAGAGTGTTGAAACTTCCATTATCTGGATAGCAGGTGGAATCGATAAAGGTAACGATTATGAACCTTTATTACCCCTTGTGAATGAAAAGGTAAAGGCTATTATTTGTTTAGGTCATGACAACCAAAAACTAATTGAAGTTTTTGGGAATACAGTTGATTTTATGATCGAGACAGATAGAATAGAAGATGCTGTAAAAATTGCTTATAAATTATCTGATGGTGGAGAGTCGGTTCTTTTGTCTCCTGCCTGTGCAAGTTATGATCTGTTTGAAAATTTCGAAGAAAGAGGAAAATTATTTAAACAAGCTGTACGACAACTATAAAACAATACTGGTATAAGTATTTATGACACAATTATTTGAAAATATAAAAGGAGATAAAACCATTTGGGCAATTATTGCTATTCTGGCTATATTTTCATTTTTACCTGTGTATAGTGCAAGTACAAATCTTGTATATGTTGCTGGTATAGGAAGCACATTTGGTTATTTATTCAAACATGCCATGTTGCTGTTAGTGGGCTTTGGAATTGTGTTTGCCATACATAAGATTCCGTACAGGTATTTTAGTGGTTTGTCGGTAATAATGTTACCGGTTGTGGTTGTATTGTTGATAGTTACTTTAACACAGGGTACAGTAATTAGTGGTGCCAATGCAAGTAGGTGGATCAGAATTCCTTTTGTTGGAGTTGGTTTTCAAACTTCCACTATGGCCGCTGTCATATTAATGATCTATATTTCAAGGTATTTAGCCCGAAATAAGGATAAGAAAATAGAACTTAAAGAAAGTTTTTTGACTTTATGGTTGCCCGTAGGAGTAATTTTAGCATTGATCTTACCTGCTAATTTTTCAACCACAGCTATTGTATTTACAATGGTAATGTTGCTGGTTTTTCTTGGCGGATATCCATTCAAATATATAATGTTAATCCTTGGAGTAGGGGTTTTAGCATTTTCCATATTTATTTTAACCGCAAGGGCATTTCCTGATACTATGAAAAATAGCAGGATCAGTACCTGGTCAAATCGTATTGAAAATTATATGTCTGGTAATTCTGAAGATAATTATCAGGCCGAAAAGGCAAAAATTGCTATAGCATCAGGAGAAATATATGGAAAAGGTCCTGGAAAAAGTGTGCAAAAGAATTTTTTACCTCAATCTTCCTCCGATTTTATTTATGCTATTATTGGTGAAGAATTTGGTATAGTGGGTGCGATTTTTATCATTCTGTTATACCTAGGTCTGTTGTTTAGAATTGTGATCATAGCAACAAAAACAAAAACTATTTTTGGTACTTTACTGGTGCTGGGTGTTGGTTTGCCAATAGTTTTTCAGGCATTGATTAATATGGCTGTTGCAGTAGGATTATTTCCGGTAACGGGGCAACCACTACCGTTGATAAGCACAGGTGGAACTTCTATTTGGATGACCTGTTTTGCTATTGGAATTATTCTTAGTGTTAGCGCAGCCAATAAAAAAGATGTGATTCCGGCTGTTAAAGATGAATTTGAAAACCCTTTAGATATTTTACATGAAGCAGTTGGTTAAAATATTATTAAGTGGTGGCGGCACGGGAGGTCATATTTATCCGGCAATATCTATCGCCAATGAATTGAAAAGAAGATTTTCGAAAACTGAATTTTTGTTTGTAGGAGCAAATGACAGAATGGAAATGGAGAAAGTACCTCAGGAGGGATATAAAATAATAGGATTAAATATTGCAGGATTACAACGGAGTTTAACTCTTAAGAATTTTGCATTTCCTTTTAAATTGATACATAGTTTGATAAAGGCAAAACAGATTGTAAAAGATTTTAATCCGGATGTTGTAATTGGTACCGGTGGATTTGCATCTGGACCAACTTTGTATATGGCAAATCAAAAAAATATCCCTACGCTAATCCAGGAGCAAAATTCATTTCCAGGTGTAACGAATAAATTACTTGCAAAAAAAGCAAAGAAAATATGTGTTGCGTATAGTGGTTTGGAAAAATATTTTCCAGAAGAAAAAATTATTAAAACAGGAAATCCGGTAAGGCAAGATCTTTTAAAGATATCTGAAAAACAAGAAGAAGCAATATCTTTTTTCGGACTGGACAAAAACAAAAAAACTTTGGTTGTTTTAGGAGGAAGTCTTGGGGCAAGAGTAATCAATCAAACCCTTGAGAAGAACATGGATTTTATTTTAGTTAAGGATTTTCAGATCATTTGGAAATCGTGTAAACTGTAAATTGAAGAGTATAAAAATTATAAAGAATTTAAAGGTGTAAATGTACATGCTTTTATCAAAAACATGGATTTGTTATATGCAGCAGCAGATGTGATGATAAGCAGAGCTGGAGCCGGAACTATTTCTGAATTATGCATAGTAGGGAAACCGGTGATTTTTATTCCTTCGCCAAATGTTGCAGAAGACCATCAAACTAAAAATGCGATGTCGATTGTAAAGAAAGATGCTGCCGTTATGATCAAAGAAAGTGAGTTGGATACTTTTAGAGAAATATTTGCTGGGTTGGTGGAAGATAAAGTAAAAAGAGATTCCTTATCGGCAAATATCAAATCTCTGGCGCTACCAGATGCAACAGAACAAATTGTTGATGAAATTGAAAAAATATTGATTAATAGAGATAAAAAATAAGAAGGATAAAGGCCTTTTCCCTAAAAACAAAATAAGGCCTTAAAATTATTTGTATGCTAAATACTTTGTAAACTATGGCAATCTGTTGAGATAAATAAAGGGGATTATTTTTTTTTGATTGTCATAGTTTTAATAACGAAAAATGAAGAAATATATTATACACATCAAATTTTTACTACTAATTATATTGGTTGTGTCTTTATATGGATTTGCATCACATAGAAATAGTACCAAGATCAGTAAAAATTTTGATGTAGTTTTTGAAAACGGAAATAACCTGTTTATTAGCTATGAAACGGTTAATAAGTTGTTAATACAAAAGTTGGGCACTGATAAAATTCAAACAAAAGAAAATATAAATTTGAATAATTTAGAAAATTTCATTCAAACCAATAAAATGATTGAAAATACTGAAGTTTTTCTAAAAATTAATGGGGATTTAGGCGTAATTATTAAACAAAGAACACCAATTTTACGGGTTGCGAATAACTCAAAATCTTATTATCTGGATAGGTTAGGGGAAATTATGCCTTTATCTGATAATTATTCGGCCAGAGTTCCTGTTAGTTCAAGTGATATAGGAGAGAATAATAGTAGTGACATCATATATTTGGCCAATCAAATTAAAGATGACGTTTTTTTACGAAAGCAGATCATCGGAATTAGCCAAAAAGACAGTACAAATCAATTTGAATTGAAAACCCGTATAGGAGATCAGGTTATTCTGTTTGGTAGTTTGAATAACATGCGAAATAAATTCAATAAATTAAAAGTCTTTTATCAAAAAGTGATTGCTGATAGCACTCTTAATCATTACAAAACTATTGATTTGAAGTATAAAAATCAGGTGGTTTGTACAAAAAAGTAAAGTATGGAAAATAATAACATAGCCGTTGGATTGGATATCGGAACAACTAAAATTGTTGCGATGGTTGGTAAACATGATGCCTATGATAAAATAGAGGTTTTGGGAACCGGTAAAGCTAAAAGTCTTGGTGTACACCGTGGTGTAGTCAATAATATTACCCAAACCATACAATCCATACAGCAGGCAGTTGATGAGGCTGAAAGTGCTTCTGGCGAGAAAATAAAGGAGGTTGTTGTTGGTATTGCCGGACAGCATATTAGAAGTTTGCATCATAGCGATTATATCACTCGTTCAAACTCTGAGCAGGTTATCGATGAGAATGATATTGAAAGGTTGATCAATCAGGTTTATAAACTGGTTATGCTTCCCGGTGAAGAAATTATCCATGTTTTACCACAAGATTTTAAAGTAGACGGTCAGGCCGAAATTAAAACGCCTATCGGAATGTACGGAGGCAGACTGGAAGCAAATTTCCATGTTGTGGTAGGCCAGGTTTCATCTATTAGAAATATTGGGAGATGTATAAAAAGTGCCGGTCTTGAATTATCCAGTATTACTTTGGAGCCACTGGCTTCAGCTGATGCGGTTTTAAGTCAGGAAGAAAAAGAAGCAGGAGTTGCCTTGATAGATATTGGTGGAGGGACAACAGATCTTGCAATTTTTAAAGATGGTATTATTCGTCATACTGCCGTGATCTCTTTCGGAGGTGGTATGATTACCGAAGATATCAAAGAAGGTTGTTCTATAATTGAAAAGCAGGCAGAGCTATTAAAAACAAAATTCGGATCAGCATGGCCCGGTGAGAATAAAGATAATGAAATAGTTTCTATTCCTGGCTTGCGTGGAAGAGAACCAAAGGAGATTACCCTTAAGAACCTTTCAAAAATTATTCATGCTCGAGTTCTTGAAATAGTAGAACAGGTGTTTTTAGAGATAAAGAATTATGGACATGAAGAATCAAAGAAAAAATTAATTGCAGGAATTGTTCTCACAGGTGGTGGCGCGCAATTAAAGCATATCAAACAGCTGGTGGAATATATTACCGGTATGGATACTCGAATAGGATATCCGAACGAACATTTGGCAAGCAATTCTGATTCTGAGTTGTCAAGTCCCTTATATGCAACGGTGGTTGGATTGTTGATGAAAGGATTAAAAGATAAAGATAAAATGAATGAGGTAGTTGAAGAACCTATTGAAAAGCCAAATACATTCACTGAGAAGTCTAGACCTAAGATGAAACCCAAAAAATCAATTTTTGAAAAATGGGGTGAAAAGTTTAGAGATTTTTTAGACAACGCTGAATAAAAACCAATTAAGAAAAAGTAAAACCTAATAAATAAAAAAAGTTATGAGCGCAGAATTTAACAACATATCTTTTGATTTGCCAAAGAATCAATCTAATGTTATTAAAGTAATCGGAGTTGGAGGTGGAGGTAGTAATGCCGTAAACCATATGTTTAAAAAAGGTATCAAAGGAGTTGATTTTGTGGTTTGTAATACTGATGCTCAGGCCTTGAACAGCAGTCCTGTTCCGTCAAAAATTCAATTAGGAGCAACTTTGACCGAAGGATTGGGAGCTGGAGCAAATCCTAAAATTGGTGAGCAGTCTGCCATGGAAAGCATGGAAGATATAAAGAATATGCTCAATACCAGAGCTAAAATGTTGTTTATTACTGTTGGAATGGGAGGAGGAACCGGAACAGGTGCAGCTCCAATCATTGCTAAAATAGCCAAAGATCTGGATATCTTGACTGTTGGTATAGTTACAATACCTTTCTCATTTGAAGGAAGAACCCGAAATGAACAAGCGCAAAAAGGTATTGATAAATTAAGAGAATGTGTTGATTCATTGGTGGTTATCAACAATAATAAATTACGAGAGGTTTATGGTAATTTAGGTTTTAAAACTGGTTTTTCAAAGGCTGATGAGGTTTTAGCAACTGCGGCTACAGGAATTGCTGAAGTGATCACGCATCACTATACACAAAATATTGATTTGCGAGATGCAAAAACAGTTCTTTCTAATAGTGGAACTGCTATTATGGGATCGGCAACTGCATCAGGTTCAAACAGAGCGCAAAATGCAATTACTACAGCCTTGGATTCTCCTTTATTGAATGATAATAGTATTGAAGGAGCTAAGAATGTATTATTGTTAATTGTTTCAGGTAAAACTGAAGTGACCATAGATGAAATTGGAGAGATCAATGATTATATACAATCTGAAGCAAAATCAAATGTTGATATAATCATGGGAGTTGGTGAAGATGAGTCATTGGAAGATTCTATTTCGGTAACCGTTATTGCCACCGGTTTTAATCCGGAACAGCAAAAAGAAATTACAAAACTAGAATCTAAAAAGATCATTCATAAATTGGTTGAAGATAAAATAGCTACTCCTACTGTACAAAAAATTGAAATGCCTGTTCAATCCAAACTAGAAGTAATTAAACATGATCTTAAGGGGTTTGAAACAGAAGAGAAACCTACAGTAAAGCAGCCAGTTCAAAATACGAAAGATATAAATGTAGTTTATGAAGATGTAAGTTTAACCATTGAGGATGAGTTTGAGATTAAAACTGTAACACCAGTACAGGAACCGGAACAGGAAGTTGAAATG
>JAUVCP010000292.1 GCA_030590765.1 Flavobacteriaceae bacterium
AATTGTGTAGTTATAGGGGATAAAGGCTATTTAAGTGCTGATTATCAATTAGATTTATTTGAAAAAAGCCAAATTAAATTAGAAATACCGATGCGAAAGAATCAGAAAAATTATAAAAAGCAAACTTATATTTTTCGTAAAAAGAGAAAGAGAATAGAAACATTGTTTTCTCAATTATGTGATCAATTTATGATACGTAGAAACTATGCTAAATCTTTCGAAGGGTATAAAACTAGAATATTGTCAAAATTAACTTCTTTAACAATCATTCAATACATCAATAAGTTTGTTTTTGATAGAAATATAAATAATCTAAAAATTAGTATTCTCTAAATGCACAACGGGTTAAACGAAGTATTTAGTAATCTCAAGTTAAAAGAAGTTCAAAATTGGAAATTAGCAACTTCTGATGCACATTCACTTTATAAAAAGTATGGATTTGATCCATTAAAAAACCCTAAAAATATGATGGAACGAAAAATAAATAATTTTTAATTGTCAGAAAAATGAAAAATTATCACGCTGATAGTAAAGGATATTATGGAGAATTTGGTGGTGCATTTATTCCGGAAATGTTATATCCAAATGTTGAAAAATTACAACATGAATATATCAAAGCAATGCAAGAGGTTTCTTTTCAGAAGGAGTTTCAACTACTGCTAAAAGATTATGTTGGTAGGCCATCTCCGTTATATTTTGCAAAACGATTATCTGAAAAATACGGCACAAAAATTTATTTGAAAAGAGAAGATCTAAATCATACTGGAGCTCATAAAATTAACAATACGATTGGGCAAATACTGTTGGCAAAACGATTAGGCAAAAAGAGAATTATTGCCGAAACTGGTGCTGGTCAGCATGGTGTTGCAACAGCGACAGTTTGCGCATTAATGGGAATACAATGTGTTGTGTTTATGGGCGAAATTGATATTGCCCGTCAGGCTCCAAATGTTGCACGAATGAAAATGCTTGGAGCAGAAGTAGTTCCTGCATTATCTGGAAGTAGAACTCTAAAAGATGCTACAAATGAAGCAATTAGAGACTGGATCAATAACCCGGAAGATACTTTTTATATCATTGGTTCCGTAGTGGGACCTCATCCATATCCTGATATGGTTGCAAGATTCCAATCGGTGATTTCAGAAGAAATAAAAAGACAATTAAAAGAGAAAGAAGGGACGGAAGATCCTGATTATATCATTGCCTGTGTTGGTGGAGGATCAAATGCTGCCGGTGCGTTTTTTCACTATTTGGATAATGAAAATGTAAAATTAATTGCGGTAGAGGCCGCTGGGAAAGGAATTGATACTGGTGAATCTGCAGCTACAAGTATTTTGGGAAAAGAAGGAGTGATTCATGGAAGTAAGACTTTGTTGATGCAAACGGAAGACGGACAAATAACAGAGCCTTATTCAATTTCAGCTGGTTTGGATTACCCGGGAGTTGGACCACAACATGCTTATTTGTACCAAACAGGTCGGGCAACTTTTTTAAATGCAACAGATGATGAAGCTATGAAAGCAGGTTTGAAGCTTTGTAAACTAGAAGGGATCATACCGGCAATTGAATCTGCGCATGCATTGGCTGCTTTGGACAAAATGGAGTTTAAAAAGGATGATATTGTAGTGTTAAATTTATCAGGAAGAGGAGATAAGGATTTGAATACTTATATTAATTATTTCGAATTGTAACGTCATGCTGAACTTGTTTCAGCATCACAATAACTATGGATAATGAAATTAAGTTATGTTTATATTCTTACTAATAAATACAGAACAACCTTTTATATTGGAGTAACTTCCAATTTGGAAAGAAGGATTCTTCTGCATTCAAAAGGGGAGGGGTCTAAATTCACTAAAAAATATAATTTAAAGGATTTAGTATATTTTGAGGAATTCATGGATATTAATCAAGCTATTTTAAGAGAAAAACAACTAAAAAATTGGCGTCATGATTGGAAAGTTAATTTAATCAAAGAGACAAATCCAAAATTAGAAACGTTAGATATAATGATGTGACCCTGAAACAAGTTCAGGGTGACGAAAAATACGGACATGAATAGAATAAATAAAAAATTACGGGAAAAAAGCAAGTTATTATCTATATATTTTTCAGCAGGATATCCAAATTTAAATGAAACAGCTTCTATTATTAAAAATCTTGAAGAATCAGGAGTAGATATGGTAGAAATTGGTTTGCCTTTTTCTGATCCTTTGGCAGATGGGCCAACTATCCAGAATTCTGGAAATATCGCATTAAAAAATGGGATGACAACGGAGATTCTTTTTTCTCAGCTGGAAGATATTCGTAAGGAAGTTGAAATTCCTTTATTGATTATGGGATATTTCAATCCCATTTTACAATATGGTGTTGAAAGTTTCTGCAAAAAATGCAAAGAAGTAGGAATTGACGGTTTGATTATCCCAGATCTCCCTGTAGATGTATATCAAAGTAAGTATCAGCAAATATTTGAGAAATATAACCTGGTAAATGTTTTTCTGGTTACACCGCAAACCAGTGTTGAACGTATCCGGTATATTGATTCTTTATCTAATGGATTTATTTATCTGGTGAGCACGGCCAGTACTACCGGTATGCAAAACACTTTCGGCGAAAGCCAGACGAAATATTTTGATAAAATTCATAAAATGGAGTTGAAAACTCCGCAAATTGTTGGTTTTGGTATTTCAAATAGAAAAACATTTGATCAGGCAACTAAAACGACTCATGGAGCAATTATAGGTTCGGCTTTTGTTAAGTTTTTAAGTGACAATCCTATTGAAAATATACCTACTTTTATACAAAGTATTTTAAACTAGTCAGTTTTACAAATTGTATATGAAATCTGGAATAAATTATAATAAATTTTCTCTTCGAACCCGTATTTTTATTGCCATGATTTTTTTGGTAATTATTGCATCTGTATTGATAGCAGTTGTAACCATATATCAATATAATGAACAGGCAGAAGATTATCATCTCAATAGATTAGAACGGAAAGAAGAAGCTATAAAATCTGCACTTGCATACGAGTTCAACAGGATTACCAAAAATAAATTCAGCCGTTATTCAGATCATGAATTAGAAGTTAAATATTTAACTCAGGTTTTAGATGAAAAACTAAAAGAAATAGCAGATATTCATAATTTAGATATCAATATTTATGATCTGGACGGTACATTACTTAGGAGTTCACGAGTTAGGTACCCTCATGATAGTCTGACCAATTTATCAACATTTATTTTAAATAAAATTAAGGAGAGTTCTGAACATCGAATTGTTTTGCCAAATGAATCTCCAGACGGAAAAAAATTTATGTCTTCCTATTCATTTATTAAAGATCCACGGTTTAAACCAATTGGAGTGATTGGTGTACCTTATTTACAAGATAATACCTTTCAGGATGAAGAGTTAAAAGAGTTTTTAAAACGCTTGTCTGTTGTTTATATTTTCATTTTAATTATTGCTGTTACTATCGCATATTTTTTATCAAAATACATTACCAAATCCTTGGAATATGTGAGTGAGAAAATGAGAAAGACAACTTTGGAAAAATCTAATGAAAGGATAATTTTAAAGAATACCAGTGAAGAAATTAGTAAATTGATAGAATCATATAACAGCATGATCGATCAATTAGAAGAAAGTGCTGTAAAGTTAGCTCAGATCGAACGTAAATCAGCTTGGAGAGAAATGGCAAAACAAGTTGCCCATGAGATCAAGAATCCATTGACACCTATGCGTTTAACAGTGCAAAGTTTCGAATATAATTTTGATCCTTCAGATCCTGAAATAAAGCAAAAGTTGCATGAGTTTAGTGAAACTTTGATTCAACAGATAGATACCATGAGTTCTATAGCATCTGCATTTTCAAACTTTGCACAAATGCCCACTCAAAAAAAAGA
>JAUVCP010000354.1 GCA_030590765.1 Flavobacteriaceae bacterium
ATTGATCAACAAAAAAGTATAAAACTGATAACATATGTTATTGCAGACCTCTCCTTATGTCCATAATTTTGCTTTTAAATTATGCCGTTATGGAGAATTATTTTGATAAGCAATTTGAATTACGATACTTTGAAATGAATAAATTTGGTGAAGCATCGCCAACCACTATTTTAACCTTACTGGAAGAAACTGCAGCAGATCATTGTTATTCAATAGATTATGGTTTGTATGATTTAATAGATCAGAATATTGGATGGGTTTTGGTTTCCGGTATTATGAACATGGAACGCTATCCTACTTATAAAGAAAAGATTACAATAAGAACATGGCTGTCATCTTATTCAACAGTAAGAGGCATTAGAGAAAATATTATTTATGATGAGGAAGGAAATATCATTGGTACTGCTAAAGGACTTTGGATTTTCTTTGATGTGAAAAGAAGAAGGCCTGTGGGGATTTTTGATGAAATAAAAGAAAGCTGGTCATCATGTAACGAAGAAAGTGTAAATTATAATGTTGTCAAAAAGATTGCAGCAATTGAAACTGCAAAGTATGTAAAGGATTTTAATGTCAATCAGTTTGATGTTGATATGAATGAACATGTGAGCAATCTAAGATATTTGCAATGGTCACTGGAATCTGTTCCCGATGAGGTTATTGAAAATTACTATTTACATTCATTGGAAGGCCGCTTTACTGGCGAAGCTCATTATGGAGATTCGATCAGGTCACTGACAGAAAATGATGAAAACGAAAACTCATTCGTTCACACAATAAAAGCCCAAAATAATGATCAGGTTTGTGTTACGGCAAGATCACTTTGGAAAAGAAGGGTAAATTAAACTATTAGAGGTCAGTAGATAGGTTCATACTTCTATTCATCGTTCTTATAGTAACTGTCTGGTCGAGCGCAGTCGAGACCTTATTTAAACCTTCTGCCGTTCTCGACTGCGCTCGAACTGACAAAAAATAGAATTTTACTTAGCTAATATTTAATACTTTAAGATGTCATTTTGATATTTAAGTATCTACTGACCTCTATAAACTATAATAAAAAAAGATATTCATCTCCACAAGGAAATGAATATCTTAAAACTATTTTGGCAAATATCAATCTTTCCGCATCCAGGTTAAAATGATAATTCCTAATCTACCAATTAAGAAAATAAACATTCCAAAAATAGGTGCTAAAAAACTGACCTTTAATCCTCCAGCCAAAACTGCCGGTGAAATATCTCCTACTGCCTCAATACTATCGAAAGCTCCTATCATACCTATCATCTGACCTAAAAACCCCCAGACAACAGCAAATAATGTTATAGAACTAATTAAACTAATTGTCTTTTTTACATTTTCTCTTTTCAGAAAACCCTGGACGATCAGAATAATTACTAAAATTAAAATAATAAAAAGTGGATACATAAAAAACGGACCACCTTCATTTAAAAGTGTAAAAAACATAATATTTAGATTTAAAATTAAACTATGTCAAAGGTAATGCAAAACTACTTTTCATAAATTTATTTGCGCTAGATGAATAATTATCTCTGCTATATGACCAATCTAAAGTATTAAATCTGTTTTACTTACAATTCTGGTAAAAAAGAAACCTAAATTAGTTATTCATCTATAAACTCATGTCAACTCAATTTAAATTAGGATATTTGATAAATGAATTTATCACAGATCCATAAAACAAAATTTATTCCGATACACCTTTTATTCTGGGTAGCTGTTTGGTTCTTTTTTGTTTATTTTTTTAGTTACAATTCAAACAATACAAATTATGTAACATGGTTTTCTAGTTTTTTATTACCAATAACCATGATTACCACCTATTTTGTGATTTATTTTTTAATTCCAAAATATTTACTTACCAAAAAATATAAATTTTTCATTCTATACAGTATTTATACTCTTGTATTTTCGGCTTACTTTATTATTATGGCAACTTTCGTGAGTTTTGTATTCTTATCGGATATGGAATTTAAAAAAATGCCACCCATGAGCCGAAATTATATTTTTGTATTGATCTTGGTTTATTTAGTAGTTTTTATAGTGAGCTTTATAAGTTTATTGAGCCATAATTTTAAAACGATTGCTGAAAACAAGGAATTACAAAATAAAATTTTAGAAACACAACTGGAAATTAAAAGTCAGGAATTAAACTATTTAAAAAAACAGATCCATCCTCATTTTTTGTTCAATACTTTGAATACGATCTACGGTTTTGCCTTAAAACAATCAAAAGATACTCCTGAGATCATCTTAAAACTCTCCAATCTATTAGACTATATTTTATATCAGGTAAACAAACCTCAGGTAAGTCTAAAAGAAGAGATTTTACATATTAAAGAATATATTGATCTCGAAAAAATTAGGTTTCAGGATACATTAGTCGTGTCTTTTAAATCAGATGATATTCCTGATGAAAAACAAATTGCACCTATGTTATTGATCCCATTTGTTGAAAATGCATTTAAACATGGTAATTTAATTGATGGTTTTTTAAAAATAGATATCGATGTATATTTGAGAGAAGATACATTACATTTCAAAATTAAAAACACATTTTTAAAGGATGATATCCCAGAAAATAAAGAAGGTATCGGACTGGTAAATATTAAAAAAAGATTAAATTTATTGTATAAAAACAATCATAAATTACAAATTAAGAATAGCAATAATTGCTTTTATGTAAATCTGACCATTAGTAACCTAAACAAGAACTAAATGTCTAAAACCATCCATTGTATCATTGTTGATGATGAGCCTATTGCACGTGAGGTCTTAGAAAATCATTTGAACAAGATCGGAGCTATCAAAATCATTGCTAGTTGTAAAAATGCAATGGAAGCTTTTAATGTTATAAATTCCAATAGAATAGATGTCATATTTTTAGACATCAATATGCCCGAGATATCTGGTTTATCATTCGCAAAGTCCATCAATAAAAATATCAAAATAATATTCACTACAGCTTATAGAGAATACGCGGTAGATGGGTTTGATCTGAAAGCTGTTGATTATTTGTTAAAACCTATTTCATTTGAAAGATTGTTACAGGCTGTAAATAAATTTTTAAATGAAAACAATTCTGTTTATACGGAATCAAAGAATGAATTAACAA
>JAUVCP010000020.1 GCA_030590765.1 Flavobacteriaceae bacterium
ACGATTTCGGATATCATAATAACCACGTTCTTTAACCTCATCCAGATTTGGTCCATGGATAAAAATAACTTTGTTCTCCGTTGGATGATAGGAAACTGCAGCTACTCCAGGTGCAGCATTTTCTCCTGTAACAGATTCTGGCTCCCACAATATAGTTTCATCTCCAGTTGCAATTTCCACTTTTTCGATGGATTTACAATTAGCCAGATTATTATTAAAAACCATTCCACGCGTATCATAGCACAAATATTTCCCGTCAGGTGAAAAATTATCATTATTATCTAATGCATGCGTTTTAGCATTAAATGTAATTTGTTTTTCAATCATAGGACTGTTACTTTTTTTTTGCGGAGAATCCTTCTTTTTACAACTTGACATTACCAAAAAACCACTCAGTATAAGTAGCAAAGCAGCTCGTTCTATTGTTTGGTTGAATATTATCATTTACAAGTATTTTATAATATTTGATCTAATCATTAAAAAAATGTTTCCTCTACCATGATACAAAGAGCGTGGTAAATTGGTAAATGAAATTCCTGAACATCAGGAGTACAGGTTGATGGAACACAAATAGCAACATCAGCAAACTCTTTCATTTTTCCTCCTTTTTCACCTGTTAGCGTAATTACTTTTACTCCTTTTGCTTTGGCAACAATACAGGCATCCACAACATTTTGTGAATTTCCTGAAGTGCTTATCCCTAATAAAACATCACCTTTCCGACCATAACCTATCACTTGCTGTGCAAAAATAAAATCTCCCCCAATATCATTGGAAACTGCCGAAACCAAAGCCGAATGGGCATTTAACGATATAGCCGGTAGACCCATTTCCAGTTTTGAAGCCATCAATGATCCTCTTTCTTTAGAAACACTTTTTAAAGCATCTGCCAAATTAGAATCAATCGGGCGTTTTTTTGAAAAACTCTTCATCAACTCACCAACAATATGATCGGAATCAGAAGAACTACCACCATTCCCACAAGCCAAAATCTGACCATTATTCTTATAGCTTTGGATTAACATTTCACCAGCTTTTTTAATTTGATCTTTACATACTTCCAAGGAAGGGTACCTTTCAATCAATCTATTTAAAATCTGTTCTGTATTCATCAATTTAATTCTTAAATTTTTTACTCTTTCTCCCTATCATTTATAGTTACATTCAACCCTATTTCTGGCTACTCTACATTACTTTCATAACTATTAATTTTCTAACTACTACATCGCTACACATAATGCTGCATAATCGCCTATCTTTTCTCCTAATTTGGCTGGTACAATTCTACAAACCTCCAAAGCCTCAGGAATTGCTTCTTTTCTTAAAACTTCTTCTATCAATGGCTTGAATATTTTTTCATTTCTTGCATATATACTGCCAATCACAATACATTCAGGGTTTAAAATATCAACTAATATTGCCAATCCTTTTCCCAGATATTCGGCGGATATTTTAACAATTTTCATCGCATCCTGATCACCGGCTATCGCTGCTTCAAAAATTGATTTAGCAGTAATATCTTTGATCATTTCTACACTCTGACAGAATTGAACCTCCTCACCTGATTCTAATTTTCTAGTCACAAGACTTTTCCCTAGTTGTGCAATACCTCCACCACTGCAAAAACCTTCAAAGGAACCGGCTTTTCCAAACCCAACCGGGCCTTCATCAGCCATACGAATATGACCAATTTCTCCACCTAAATCATTGGTTCCTGCATAGATCTTTCCATTTAAAACAAGACCTGCTCCCATACCGGTACCAAAGGTCAAAAAGATCATATTTTGAGTACCAACTCCTGCACCCATCATCCACTCTGCGATAGCACAGGCATTTGCATCATTTTGAATAGCAACATCCACATGAAATTCTTTTTTAAAAATATCAATGATTGGCACATTGTCCCATCCAGGTAGATTAGGAGGTGATTTAATGATTCCTTCTTTTGAATCTAAAGGGCCTCCGCAACTGATACCAATTTTGATCAATTTATCTTGGTCATAAGTTTCAAAAAGTTTGCGTGTATGCTTTTTGAACTCTTCCAAAATCACTTCATAACCTCTTTCTACTTTTGTTTCAAAAAAAATCTTTTCATAAATAGTAAAATCCTGATCTCCCAAAACAATGCTGCATTTGGTACCACCTATATCAAATCCTAAATAGTAAGTTTCAGGTTGTTTTATTTGAGACATTTTTAAACTAATTTTTATTAAAAAGAAGATTCATTAACTTATCAGCCTGTGAAAAATCTGGGATGATGATCTGTGCTCCCGATTTGATCAACCTGATTCTTTTATCCTGATTTAATCCATATCGACGTACTTCATCACTAGCAATTCCAACGGCAATTCCGTTTGCTTTTCTACATTCTTTTATTTCAACCGGACCATCACCTATCACCAGTAATTCATTTCCTTTTAGATTATTCTTCTTGATGATATCTTCGATAACCATCTTTTTTGAATATTTACTAATATCACCCACCGAGCCATAGATTCCTCCATCAAAAAGATCATCATATCCTAACGACTTAGCCTCGTTGATCACATCTGCTTTATCTGTTCCACTGGCTAAATAAATTTTCATCCCTTTTTCTTTCAAAGCATTTAAAAATTGCACGGCTCCTTTCATTGTGAAATCGGGAACAGTTAACTCACCACTATTCAATTTATACATTCTTTCATTTACCATTTCCATCAATCCGTCATTATAAATTTCCTTATAACCAAATTTATCTAAAATAGCTCCTTTTGGCACTAAATTGAATTCATCTACCATTTTAACAAGACCTTCCATTTGAACTATGGTTTGAATTCCTGTCGACTTATCAATAAAATCTAAAACACGACTGCGAACATTGTCGTAAAGTGTTTTATCAGCAGTTGCATAATGATCTCCTAAAATAGCTTTGATCATCACTGGTTCCATAATTTTTTCCCAGCCTTCTCTTTGTGTACTGATCGTTCCATCATGATCAAAAACAACATGTTTGATATTACCCATTTCAGAAAGAACATTGCTGTAGCAGATCTCAATTTCTGAGTTATTATAATACTTTGCCAATCTCAGATCTCCGGCTAATTCCGGGCTATAATTATAATCAGGATCTTTACTCACTTCAAGTATTTCCTCTCCGCAAGCCGTACCTGTTGTAAATAATTTTTGAATGGTAACTGCAGAAGCAAAATTTGCAAACTCTGCTACTTCTTTTGGCGAAATACCAGCCGCAAGACAAAAAGAAATAGCGCTTAGGGAAGTATCTCCTGCTCCAACAGTATCAATTTTATTGTTTATTTGAATTCCTGAAACTTCATTAATTCCGGTTTCATCAAATATAACACTGCCTCTTGCTCCGCAGGTCACAAAAATTGGTTTATTAAATTGCTCATACACTTTCTTACCATGTTTTTTTATATCGGCAAATGAAATATAATCCTGAGGATTTACATCTACACCATTCAAAACAGCAGTCTCTATTTCATTAGATTTACGATAAACATTTCTGAACTTCCCATTATAATGTCTTGAATCCAATACCACAATTTTATCGTTGAATTCATTAAAAAGTTCATTTGCTTTCTCAATAAAACTCTCATTGCTAATACTTCCAACTACCTGTTGATTAAATACTAAAACATCGTAGTTTTCTAAAGCGATCTTTATGTTTTTTAGGATCTCATCATCTGTTTCAAGTGATCTTTTATTACTCAATCCAAAATCTATTCGTGGATCTTCTCTTTCACCATGCATCCTTTTGATATAAGTGTAGGTATTAAAAAGATCTTTCTGAACTGTTAAAGAGCTAGTATCTGCTCCTAGATTTTTCAATTGTCGTGTCAGTTCATTACCAAAAATATCATCACCAACAACACCAATCACTTTTATATCTTTTGGTTTTAAAGCAGCAATATTTGAAACAATATTACCTGCTCCGCCTGGTGAATAGGATTGTTTGTGAACAGATTCTGCCTGTAAACCTG
Source organism: Flavobacteriaceae bacterium (assembly GCA_030590765.1). Taxonomy (GTDB): domain Bacteria; phylum Bacteroidota; class Bacteroidia; order Flavobacteriales; family Flavobacteriaceae; genus Lutimonas. The sequence goes on from JAUVCP010000020.1 coordinate 3,981, forward strand.
TTTCAACAGAGACCTCTGATCCTTCAGCATCCATATCCCAATAAACATCTAAACAAAAATCACCATAAACCGCAATTTTTACATTTTTGAATTTTTCCAGAATCTCTTTTACTCTTTTCGTTTTCATCTAACAACTATATTAATTCCATTATCTTTTTATACAAAATAGGAAATGTATTTAACTGGTTTCCACCAATATAATAACCTTTTCCATTATATGCATCAGGAACTCTGGTTACGATACTTTTTTGGTCACGATAATAATACCCAACTCTGTCCTCTTTGGTGAAATCTTCCGGATTATACGTTCTTAGATCAAAATTTGCAGTAATTATTTTATCTGGTACGTTCCCAACATTTCCTGCCATAGAAGCTGCTTTTAAGAAAACTTCCGGTCCGGTAACGGCAGATCCAACATTTAATATCACTCCACCATTTTGCAGATTTGCGATTTCATTTGTATAGATCAAAAAATCTCTTCCGGAGCAACCTCCTTTTGCCCTTCCATCAAAATAAGGATGCTGGTCAATTACATCGGTTCCTATACCCACATGAACTGTAAAAGGAATATTATGTTCATAACAAATGGACTGCACACTTATTTCTGGAAATGAAAATTGTATCGTTGATTCTTTAAGTCCAAGTACTTTTTCCACCTCATTTCTAAAAGACTTATCGTTGATTATTTTTCCAACCGATTCTCCGTAACCCAATTTATACTTATCTCCTACGGTTAAAGCGGCATTGATATAATTGAATTCATATGCCATTCCAAATTCTCCTTTTTCCAAAGCTTGTGGAACATATTCGCTGGTCTCACCAATCAAACCCAATTCAAAATCATGTATAGAAGTTGATCCATTACCAGAAATCACTGTAAAAACATCTTTCTTGATCAGGTCACCCAACAAAATACTTAAACCATTTTTTATCAAATGACCTCCTGTAAACAACATCACTGGATGGCCATTTTTCTTAGCGGAAACTATATCTTTTGCAAGATCACCAATTCGATCTTCCATTTCTCTTGAAATTTGAAAACTCATTTTTTCAAGCTTTTTAGGAAAAATCAGATCATCAAACTTTACTTTATTATTACGCCCTGTAACAGGATATGTTTGAATTCTTTCCGGATCAAAAATTCCAAATTTACCGTTGTATTTCATCTTTAGTTTTTATTTTTTTAGGATCTATTGATTACTATGGATCTCTTTTAATATTTCCCGCTGCAAAACCAGCAACGGAATTTTTGTTTTTCTTTGGATCTCTATCAGATTGTCATATTCAATTTTAGACCTTTTTCTACCTGATGGAGTTGTAACGATCTTTACTTTTATCTTACCGTATTTTGTCACAAACTCTTTTACCTCCCTTTTCAGTCTGTTTCCCTTTACGGAATAAGATCGAATTCCTATAGTAGAAGTGTTTTCAAAAATATAATCCGACAATTTCTCTATATTCTTTGCAGCAACCGAACAAGATAATAAAATTCCCTGTCTGCCCTTTTTCATTTGAATAGCACTTGTAAAAAAATCATTGGCTCCATGTTCAAATAATCCATTCTGGAAATCATTTCCCAGAAATTCATTGGACATATCATCAATATTGGTTTCTAATACATATGTTCCTTTTAAATGCTCGTATTCCTCACATAAAGACAGCCTCAAAACATTTGGGTTTTTAAAATCTTTCTTTCCTGGTCCGTAAGCAATTTGTTTTTTTATCAAAACAGGCACATCAAAATCAGGATCTATATATTTTAAGATAGCGGCTCCTGTAGGAGTAACTTTTTCACCTTTTTCCTCTCCTGTATAATTGGGAATTCCCATAAGAATATCAGCAGTTGCAGGAGCAGGAACCGGTAGAATTCCATGTTGGGTATTTACAAAACCAAAACCTGTACAAACGGGAGTTGCATATGTTTTTGTAATTTTTAATTGATCAATTAAAACGGCACATCCTAAAATATCTATAATCGAGTCAACTCCACTAACCTCATGAAAATGAATCTTCTCCAAAGGAATATTATGGACCTTACTTTCTGATCTTCCAATAATTAAAAAAATATCTTTGGCTATCTGCTTTGCTTTCTCAGTAATATCTGCATTTTCAATAATTTGGAGAATATCACTTAAATGCCGGTGATAATGATGATCTTTTTCTTCATTCAGATCAATCACATGTACATGTTTACAAATAATGCCATTTTTATCAACCTCGGATATTTCTATTTTGGCATCCGATAGATCAAACTTCTCAGGAAATCTTTCCAGATCATCATAGGCATCTGCTAGACCAGCCAATGCTCCTAAAAACATATCACCGGACAAACCCGAAAAAGCTTCAACTAGTATTGTTTTCATTTTAATTATTTGGAAGTTCCATCAGTTTGATAATTATCTTTGCTACATCTGTATTATCGATGGTTCCTTTAAAATATTCTTGTCCAACTCCTATAACTTTAACCGGTACTTTCATAGCTGTATGCCCTTCTGTTCCCCAAGCAATTCCGGCTTTATCACCAAGTATGGTTACCACTCTTAAAGTAAGTGGTTTTTCGGCAGAATGATCTAAATAATCACGATCAGGATCTACTTCTCTTCGTTCGATAAATTCATTCGCATAAGCATCATATAACCATTTTTTTTCTGCTTTGGTCAACTCCAGTCCTTTTGATGTATCTCCTAATCCAAAATTTGTTTGAATTAAACCTAAAACTTCTTCAAAAGATATTTTTCGTTTTTCTTCTTTTAAATTCTTTAATAACCGTTCAAATTCCTGAGCAGATATTTTTTGGTTTTGAAATAAGCCCAAATTAAATCCATTCTTTGAATTATTCCCTAAAGATAAACCTCCTGTTTCATGATCGGCAGTAACAATAATTAGTGTTTCATCTTTGTGATTATTATAGAATTTAACCGCTTCTTTAATGGCATCATCAAAGGCAATTGTTTCATAAATTGAAGAAGCCAGATCATTGGAATGTAAAGCCCAGTCAATTTTACCTCCTTCAATCATCATAAAAAACCCTTTATCATTATCTAAAAGCTCAATACCTTTTTTTGTGAAATACGAAAGCGGAATACTTTCTGTTCTATTATCGATTTCCCAGTAATACTCTCTACCTGAATAGGTTCCGGGATTCACAGCAACTATCTTATTATCTCCTTTTTTGAGATCTTTTATTTCTTTTGCTGTAGTGATATATTTATATCCATATTTATCTATTTGATGAGCAACACTATTTTTATCGCTCTTGGTTCCAATATCATGTACTCCTCCTCCTGCAAAAAAATCAAAATTACTTAGAGGAAGTTGTAAAGCTATTTCTTTGTAATCACCACGACTTTTTTGATGTGCAAAAAAACTGGCAGGAGTTGCATGATCAATTGCAACGCTGGATAATATTCCTACTTTATACCCTGATTTTTTTGCTTTTTCAGCGATAGTTTCTTGTTTTGTATTGGTAACCGGGTCGATAGAAACCATGTGATTATTTGTTTTTTCTCCTGTTGCCATAGCAGATCCAGATGCTGATGAATCTGTGATCAAACTGCTTGCAGAATAAGTAGTCATAAATGACTGTACAGGAAACTGACTAAAACTTAAGGGCTCATATCTTCCATGCCCATTTAAAGAAGCCTTGTACATCTCAGTTGCATAAATAGAGTTATCTCCCATACCGTCTCCTATAAACAGAAATACATATTTCGCTGTTTGTTGTGCAAATCCAAAACTTGCAAAAAACATCAAAAAAACTACTATGAATTTACTTAATCTATTAAAAATCATTCTTATAAAAATTTACTTGTTTATTAAATTTAAAATTCTAACAGCTGACATTGCTGCTCCATAACCATTGTTAATATTAACAACGCTAATTCCGTTGGCACAACTTGACAGCATCGCATTTAATGCCACATGACCCCCTTTTGCAACTCCATAACCAATATCTGTTGGAACGGCAATAATAGGTTGAGGTAACAAGCCTCCAATAACTGTTGGTAATGCTCCTTCAAATCCGGCAATAACAACCAAAATTTTAAAAGATCTTAAAACCTCTAGTTTGGCCATCAATCTATGAACTCCTGCTACTCCTACATCATTTATTTTTATGGCATTTACCCCCATGTATTTTAAGGTGTAAAAAACCTCATTACTCACATGAATATCTGATGTTCCGGCCGAAATAATGGCAACTTCATTCTTTTTTGCTATTTCATTTAAAGGCTTCAATATGAAAATTCCGGAAGGCTCATCATACATAGAATCTGCATATTTCTTTAAAAAAATACTAGCCTTATCTTTTTGAAGTTTTGTTATTAAAACATTTTTACCATTGCTGATAAAGTTCTCCAAAATATGTGACAGATCCTCAACAGATTTACTTTCTCCGTAAACCACCTCCTGAAAACCAATTCTATCCTCTCTATCGTGATCTATATTATGATTATCCATTATTCAGATTTAAAACCTTATTCAATTTCCCCGATACCAAACCTTCTTCATCTAAAATACAAGTGTCAAAACCAAGATCTATGATCTTTTTTTCAATCTCAGAAAATTGATCTTTTAATAAGTTTAGTTCAGCAAGAGGCACTTCAATTTTACATTCTTTATTATAATGTCGTACTCTCACATTTTTAAAACCAAATTCATTCAAATAACCCTCTGCTTTTTCGATCTGTTCTAATTTATTGATCGTGATAGAATTCCCATAAGGAATTCTGGAACTCAAACAAGGACTTGCAGGTTTGTCCCAAAAGGGAATTCCAAACTGTTTTGCAAGCTTCCGTATCTCTGATTTACCAATTCCCAGATCAGCAAGAGGTGATCTTACATCATTTTCATCAGCTGCCTGCATACCAGGACGGTAATCACTAAAATCATCTTTGTTGGTTCCGTTTAAAACAATATATCCGGGATATTTCTTTTTTACCTGATCAATGGCATTATACAAATGGGTTTTACAAAAATAACACCGATTGGAAGGGTTAGAATTATAATTGCTATCGTTTAATTCCTTTGTATAAATTGTTTCCAGATGAATATCGTTCTTCTTTGCAAAATCAAGAGCTAGCTGGTAATCCTTATCTTTTAAACTTTCACTGTTAGAAATCACTCCTATGGTTCTTTCTTTACCTAAAAACTTCCTTGACAAAAATAGTACCAAAGCTGAATCTATTCCGCCGGAAAAAGCAATAATTGTTCCTTCAAACCTTTCAAACCAATCCTTTATTTCTAATTTCAATTTTTTATTCATTTTTTCACTATCAGACCCAAAAATAATACTAATTTCTTTAAACTGATTGATTGTCTTTTCAGCATAACAAATAAACTTAAAATAAAATGATAATAATTGTTCTTTTTTACTTTATTTACATAGTATTTGAACCTTTAAATATCAACATTCAATAACCGGTCATTTTGTTTGAATCAACTTCATTGTTTACCAAAAAATAGTTAAAAAGCAGTTATTCTTGAGGAATAAAATTTATCTTTACTGTGATTAAAATCCAGTAGTCAAATTAAGTACCCATTGATTAATTATCCTCATTTTACAAACTAAAAAACATTCTTATGAATATTAAATACTTTTCTATTCTAATCCTCCTAATTCTATTTATCAATTGTGGTAAACCGGTAAAAGAGGTTAAAATATTACAGGTTCCTGGGAAAGATGAATTTTGCAAAGTAGATGATGGAGGAGTATCGGTATTACCAAGCGGTCGTTATGCCACACCTGTTGGTGAATCTATACGAATCACTAATGACCCTTACGGAATGGCTGTTTCCCCTGATGGAAAAAGAGCGGTTACACTGCATAATGGTCAACTTACTATTATCAATCTTAAATCTTTAAACACAACTCGTGTTCCCAGTTATGATGGAAAAATTGCATCACCGTTATATAAAGGTTCTTTTTTAGGAGTGGCTTTTTCAGGAGACTCCAATAAAGTATATTTAAGCGGTGGTGATACAGGTGCTGTAATCGTTTATGATGTTGATAACCTAAAAAAACTGGATTCTATCAGCCTTAACGGAAAAGTAAAAGGTATTAATTATCAGGATAGTTTTACTTCAGATCTGATACTCAATCAAGATAAAAATGAACTTCTGGTCTTGGATAGGGCTAACTTCAGAATGGTTCGTATCGATCTATCCTCAAAAAAGGTCACTGCTTCTGTCAAAGTAGGGCGTCAACCATTTGGAATTGCTTTAAGTCCTGATAAAAAACAAGCATTTGTAGCTAATGTTGGCATGTATTCTTATCCCTTGATAGAGGGAGCAACTCCTGAAAATTTAAATGACCTTTTAATTTCTCACCATGCCTATGGAAATAATACACCTGAATCTATAAACGGAACCTTGGTGGAAGGTAAGCAAATTCCCGGACTCGGTAGTCCGTTACACCCGGATGCAATGAGCGTTTTCACAGTTGACCTCGATAAAAATGAAGTGATCAGTAAATTCAAAACTGGTTATCAAATCGGACAAAATGTTGAAGATGCTGAAGTTGTTGGTGGCGCCAGTCCAAATTCCATCGCAGTTGGCAAACAGTTTGCTTACGTAACAAACGCTTCCAATGATAATATTTCAATCATTGATCATACAACTCAAAAAATAGTAGGTCATATTCCGATTCAAATAGATAAACGTATTGATAACTTAAGAGGTTCTTTACCTTTTGGAATTACCATGAGCAAAGATGAAAAAACCTTATATGTTGCTTTATTAGGTTTTAATGCTGTTGCCGTGATCGATATACCTACACAAACAACAAAAGGATTGATTCCAACCGGATGGGGGCCAACAAGAGTTGAATTATCAAATGATGAAAAAGAATTATATATCATCAGTATCAGAGGTTTAGGTGCTGGACCTAATGGTGGAAGAGACTTTAAAAAAACAGAACTTGGTACCTATATTGGTTCTGTTCAATTGGGTGGTTTTCAAAAAGTACACGTGCCAACCGAAGATAAATTAGCAGCATACACAAAAACATCTGTCAACAATACTTTTAGAGAAATAACTATTAAAGATGATGGGAAAAATCCATTACCTCCTTTACCTGGCTTACGTCAAAGTCCGATCAAACATGTGGTATATATTACCAAAGAGAACAGAACCTATGATGAGGTCTTCGGACAATTGAAAGGTGCGAGGGGTGACAGCACTCTAGCCAGATATGGAATTAATAATACTTACACTTTACCTGATTCATTGCAATCAAATTTTCCAAATCTTCGAATTTCTCCTAACCATATAAAAGCAGCCAAACAATTTGCTTTTTCAGATAATTTCTACTGTGATAGTGACGCATCTGTACATGGGCATCACTGGCTGGTAGGAGTTATCCCAAATGAATGGGTAGAGTCCAATGCCAGCACCAGTAAAACTGTCAAACTTTTTTCTAAAGCACCCGGGCGTAGATTTCCAAAAACCATTGGAAGTGTAGATCCTGAAGACTATGCAGAAATTGGTGGCTTATGGGAAGCAATGGAAAGAGCAGGAATAAATTTTTATAATTTCGGACAGGCTAATGAAAGTGGTCACGAAAGGGAAGACTGGTATGATGTAAATACCGGTGCCGCTCATGCCGTAATGATCCCTATGCAAAATGCTCTCTTTAAAAGAACCAGTCACAACTATGCCGGGTATAATATGAATATACCTGACCAATACAGAATGGATCAGTTTGAAACGGAATTTACCAAAAAATGGATCGATGGAAATGAAGAAATGCCTCCATTTGTTACTATGATGATCCCTAATGATCATGGCTCTGGAACAAGACCAGAAGACGGATATCCTTACCGACAATCATTTATGGTAGATAATGATCTGGCTGTTGGGCGTGTCCTTCATTTTTTATCAAGAACAAAATACTGGAAAGATATGTTGGTAATTATTACCGAAGATGATCCACAGGGAGGTGTTGACCATGTAGATGCACATCGCTCTATACTAATGATGGCCGGACCTTACGTAAAAAAAGGCTATATTTCGCATACTCATGCCAATTTTGGAGCCATTTTAAAAACAATTTACAATATTTTAAATGTTCC
>JAUVCP010000116.1 GCA_030590765.1 Flavobacteriaceae bacterium
GATATTAAATCTCAGGGCAAGCCCTGAACCCTATATAGGAATCGACCCAAGGGTCGAGGTATTAAACCAATATCCCGCTAAAAAAGCGGGATTAGTTCGACTAACTAAAAAATTGAAATTAATTTTTTAGAGTCTCACGAATAAAACCATCAATACTTACCTATTGGTGGTTTTTTCTTTAAATATTCTTGTGGAAATTAGGTTCAAACTGATCGGGGTTTTTTCCTTTGACATCTTTATAATAGTCATGAAAAAACTTAAAATCCTTTTTTTGATCACCAGTCAAATAATAAGGTTTTGAAATTAAATATTCCTTATTACCAAAATCAAATGTATTTAAAACAACAGGAACATTGGCTCCTAAAGCAATATGATAAAAACCTGTTTTCCACTTATCTATTTTTGTTCTGGTTCCTTCAGGGGAAATAGCTAAGATAAACTCATCTTTTTCATTAAAAACTTTTACAATGGCATCAACCATATTTATACTTTTACTTCTGTCAACAGGAACACCACCTAAAGCTCTGAATATAAATCCGTAAGGAGGTTTAAATAAAGAATGTTTTCCAATGAAACCGATAGGTAATTCTTTGATATATTTCATTAATGCTCCCAAAACAAAATCCATATTTGTAGTGTGAGGAGCCCCAACAATTATAAATTTTTTTAATTCTTTAGGATAATCCCCTACAATCTTCCATCCCATGATATTACAAAAAATAAATTTTGAGATATATTTCATCAATTTCTGATTCTTAAGTTCAAATTATTAATATTTTTGTAATATCGTAAATTTAATTCTAGATTTTCTTCTTATGAAAAAAAATATTTTGCTTATTATTCTAAGTCTTTTTATAACAAATAGTTATTCCCAGGAAAACAAAACTTATAAAGGTCCGGTTATAAAAGAATTCGGACAGGTTTATAAAATAAAGAATCCTGATCTATTATTGGATAAGAACAAAAAGTACAAAGTGATCTTTGATGTTTATTCAGATGGGGAAAACATCAAAGAAATAAATGCTTCTATAAATACAGTTGCCCGTTCTTTTAATATGCATGCTCAAAACAACATAGATCCTAAAAATTTAAATATAATTTTGGTTTTACATGGTACTGCTACTAAAAATGTTCTAACCGACAAGGCATTCAAACGAGAGTTTCATGTTTCCAATCCTAATACAGATTTGATCAAGGCTTTGAAAAAGGAAAATGTTCAAATTTTTGTTTGCGGACAATCATTTGCATATAAGGGATACAAAAAAAATGACCTTTCCAGTAATGTAAAACTATCATTATCAGCTCTTACTGCTCTTGTTAAATACCAATCAGAAGGATATCAATTAATCACTTTTAATTAAAACAAAAATGGAAGAAAATCTAATTTATATTACTCCAATATTTACCTTAATTTTAGGGATTATCTTGGCCTATTTCTTCACCAAATTGAAATATGAAAAAGAAACCACCGCATTAGAAGAAAGAGGAAAGGCTTTATTCAATGAAAAATCTGAAAAGGAAAGTGTAATTATTGATTTGAATAAGAATCTGGATCAATTAAGATTTGAAAAGGAAAATATAAATATTGACCTTACCAAAAGAGTTTCTGAAATTTCAAATCTACAAAACAAACTACTGGAACAAAAGGAAGATATTGAAAAACTACAGGAGAAATTCTCAAAAGATTTTGAAATATTGGCCAGTAAGATCTTAGAAGACAAATCAGCTAAATTTACAGCAAAGAACAAAGAGAACATTCAGCAGATCTTACATCCTTTACAGGAAAAAATTCAATCGTTTGAAAAGAAAGTAGAAGAATCTCATAAAGAAAGTATAGACAGACATGCGGCTCTTAGACAACAAATATTTGGATTAAAAGATTTGAATGAGCAAATGAGTAAAGATGCTGTAAATCTGACAAAAGCCTTAAAAGGTGATTCAAAAAAACAAGGTGACTGGGGTGAGTTTCAGTTGGAAACTATCCTTGAAAAAGCAGGTTTACATAAGGAGATTCATTATTCTACTCAGGGCGGATTTAGAGATGAATTTGACAATTTAAAAAAACCTGATTTTATTGTAAATTTACCAGATAGTAAACATCTGATCATTGATTCTAAGGTTTCTTTAACTGGCTATGACAAGTATTATAATGCTGAAAATGAAACATCTGAAGCTATAGGACTTAAAAATCATATCATTAGCATCAGAAAACATATCAAAGAATTAGGAGCTAAAAATTATACCGAACTATATGATATCAATAGCCCCGATTATGTTTTGATGTTTGTCCCTATAGAACCGGCGTTAATGCTGGTTTTACAAAATGATCACAATTTGTATTTAGATGCCTTAGATAAAAATGTGGTTTTGGTCTCTACATCTACACTTTTAGCCACTTTGTCAACAGTAGCATCTATCTGGAAACAGGAGGATCAGAAAAAGAATGTATTCGAAATTGCTCGTCAGGCGGGAGCTTTGTATGATAAATTTGAAGGACTGGTACAAGATCTGTTAAAAGTAGGCAAACAAATAAATGCTTCTCAAGAAGGTTACAGAGCTGCCATGAACAAACTTTCTGAGGGTAAAGGAAACTTAATCAACCGTGTAGAATCTCTTAAAAAACTTGGTGCGAAAACAAAAAAATCATTACCCAACAATCTTTTACAGAGAGCTGAAGAAGAACAATAACTAGAATTCCATGTAAGTTACTTCTTGTGCAACCGACATAATTAGAAATAAATTTTGTTCATGTCAAAGTTTTATATTTTAATTATGTTTGGTCTATATACAATTTCCACTTTGTTTTCGCAAACCTGTTGCTCAGGTGGTATTCCTCTTTCAAATAGTATAGGTTTCCCGGCAGCAAATAAAGGAACTCTACAACTTAGTCTTAACTATGATTACAATTATTTAAATACGCTTAAAAGTGGAAATGACAAACTGGATGATAAGGCAAGATTGAGAACAACACAATCAGTACTTTTAAATTTTGGCTATAGCATTACTGGAAAATTATCTATTGAAACATTATTTACATATGTAAACCAAAAAAGGGAGATCAATCAATTTGGCAATATCAATATTGATGAAACATATGGAATTGGAGATGGAGTCTTACTCTTCAAGTATAATTTAAATTCCATATTTAAAAAAAGTAATCTTTTAAGAGTTGGTCTCGGTACAAAAATTCCTATTGGTGCTACAGATAAAAAATCAAAAAATGGAATTCTTCTCAATGCTGATCTTCAACCCGGTAGTGGTGCCTGGGATGCTATCTTTTGGTCATCCTATTCTCAAAACTTCTCCTTTCGTCCAAGTGCTACATTTTATGCGTCAACCGTTTACAGATTAACAGGCACTAATCCAAAATATTTAAATAATTCAACAACTTACAGATTTGGACCAGAATTCCAGGCGCTGATCAATTATACCGATCAATTTTTTCTTTTTAAGACATTGATCAATCCCGGACTAAGTATCAAATACAGAAAAGCACAACAAAACGAAATTGGTGGCATCCTTTTAGATAATACAGGTGGACAATGGGTATTCGCCATTCCGAATATAGGTATTCAAATCACACAAAAATTATTTTTTGTTACAAAATTTGAAATTCCTCTTTATAGTTATGTGGATGGAACTCAACTTACGCCAACTTTTCGATTTACAACAGGTCTTTTCTTAACACTTGCTAAACAAAAAAATGAATTTTTTAATTTAAAATAAACCATTATGAAATATTTATTTTCCTTTCTGATCTTTAGTTCTTTTATTCTTTTCTCATGTTCTAGTTCCAATTCTGTTGAAAACAATATCAAAAATGATGGAAATTCCGGAGGTAATGGAGACGGAAATTCTACATGGTCTATTGATAAAGAAAAAGTGTTTGATGGTGGTCCAGGCAAAGATGGAATACCTGCACTATTGAATCCTAATTTGATAAATGCAGTAAATGCAAGCTTCTTATCTAATAACGATCTGGTACTTGGTTTTAAAGATGGGGATCAAATCATTGCTTTCCCCCACAAAATACTTGACTGGCATGAAATTATTAATATAGATACTGATAATAATTCAATAGCTGTTATATATTGTCCCTTAACTGGAACAGGTATGGGCTGGAACAGAGTTATTAACAATAATAAAACCTCTTTTGGCGTATCCGGATTATTGTATAAAAGCAACATAATTCCTTATGACAGAGCTACAGATAGCAATTGGTCACAGCTAAAGCTCGAATGCGTTAATGGAGTATTAAAGGGTGCAAAACCAGGCGTAACTGTATTACCTGAAATGACCTGGGGAGTATGGAAAAAGATCTATCCACAATCAAAAGTGGTTAGCACAAATACTGGTTTTCCAAGAGACTATGCAAACTATCCTTATGGAGGATATAAAACAAATCACAATTATTTTATATTCCCTGTAAATCCTTTAATAAACAATATCCCTGCAAAAGAACGAGTTCATGCAATAATTTCAGGTACCAATGCCAAAGTATATCGATTTAATGAATTTGCTGATGGAAAAGTATTCGTAGACAATTCATTTAATAACAAAACATACTTAATAGTTGGCAACCAAAATTTTATCCTGACTTTTCAACTGGATAAAAATACGGAGAATCTGAATTTTATTTATGATTTTAATGGCTCTGAAATTATTTTATCGGATAATGAAGGAAATAAATGGAATATTTTTGGCGAAGCTGTTTCCGGTCCAAGAAAAGGATCTTTCTTGCAATTCTCAAAAACTTCTATGATGGCCTACTATTTCTCCTTAGAATCGTTCTATCCAAATGTGATTGTATCCAATTAAGAAAAAATTGTTTTAGTCATATTTTAAAAATATATTTGGTGAGTATATGGCTTTAATAAAAAACTTATCCTACCAACCCAAAATTCTTTTTAAGAATAATCACTTTAATACCATTTACAGAACATTATTTCAAAATTTAGAAATTATGTATACACGTAAAAGAATTGGTCTTGATGACGGTGATTTTGTGGATCTTGATTATTCATCCGTCAATTCAAATAAGGTAGTGATTGCTATCCATGGTCTTGAAGGAAGTTCTAACTCGAATTATATTAAATCATTAACTAAAGTTTTAAATATCAATAATTTTGATGTAGTGGCTTTTAATTTAAGGGGATGTAGCGGAGAGCCCAATGAAAAAATAAGTTCCTATCACAGTGGTAAAACAGATGATCTTAACAATGTAATTCAATTTTTAGCTTCTGAAAATGCGTATGATGAAATTCATCTGGTGGGTTATAGCCTTGGAGGAAATATGATCTTAAAATATTTAGGTGAAGAAATTTACAGTAGCTACAAAAAAATCAAGTCAGCTGTTACAGTTTCAGTACCCTGTGATTTGAAAGGCTCATCTATTGAATTATCTAAATTTTGGAATAATTTGTACATGAGAAGATTTTTGGTTTCCCTAAAAAATAAACTGAAAGTAAAATCAGTCCAATTTCCTGATTCTTTTTTAGATATGAAAGAAATTTCAAATGCCCGTAATTTTTTTGATATGGATAATTTATATACTGCACCTGCTCATGGATTCAAAAATGCATTGGAATACTGGCAGAAAAACAGCAGCAAACAGTTTATTCCACATATCAAAACACCAACTTTATTGATTACTTCTCAAGATGATCCATTTTTATCAAAATCATGTATTCCAATTCAAGAAGCCAAAAGCAATCAAGATTTCACACTGGAGATTACAAATTATGGCGGTCATGTTGGATTTAATTCCAGTTTTTCAAAAACAAATAATCACTGGTTAGAAAAAAGAATCGTCGATTTTTTAATCCATTCGTAAATCGAGATAAATAATATTTACAATGAAAAAATATATGTAGTTTTGTACAAAAGCAAGTATTTGAAATTGAAAAAATATATTCCCATTGTATTCCTATTTACTGAATTGATCTATGGTCAGACATTTCGTAATTACTCCAATGAATTCTTAAATATTGGTGTAGATGCTGCTGCTTTTGGAATGGGAAAAGCAGTAATTGCTTCAAGTAATGATGTGAATTCCATTTACTGGAATCCCGCCGGTCTAGTAAACGTAAAAGATTATGAAGGCGCCTTGATGCATGCCGAATATTTTCAGGGAATTGGAAAATATGACTATGCAAGTTTTGCAAAATCAATCAATGATGAAAGTACTTTTGCTGTTGCACTGATCCGGTTTGGGGTAGATGATATTTTAAATACCACAGAATTAATTGATAGCCAAGGAAATATCAATTATGATAATGTTAGTTTATTTTCGGCAGCAGATTATGCTTTTAATCTAGCCTATGCAAGAAAATTACCGATAAGAGGTTTGGATGTTGGAATTAATGGAAAAATTGTTCACAGAATTATTGGCGATTTTGCATCTTCCTGGGGCTTTGGCTTAGATGCTGCAATTCAGTTTCAAACAGATTCAGAATGGAAATTCGGGTTGATGCTTCGAGATATTACTACTACTTTCAATGCATGGACAGTTGATGAAGATGAATTTGCGAAAATTCAAAATGCGCTTCCAGGAGAAAATCAAACAGAACCCGAAACTTTAGAATTAACAAAACCAAAGGCTCAGTTTGGTGTGGCTAAATCATTTCATGTTTTCAGAGATTTTAATGTTTTGACTGAATTAGATCTAAATATGCGATTTACCCAAACCAATGATATCATTTCTACTTCATTTGTAAGTATCGAACCTGCATTTGGATTTCAAATTGATTATATAAACATGGTGTTTTTAAGAGCCGGCGTCAATAATCTTCAAAATTATACTGATTTTGATGGGAGTTCCTCCACATCTATTGAACCTAATTTTGGAGTTGGATTCAGATATAAAGGTATACAAATCGATTATGCTTTAGCC
>JAUVCP010000347.1 GCA_030590765.1 Flavobacteriaceae bacterium
GTGACGAGTTAAATTAATTTGACAAGGTTTTATAATAGGAAGTATTTGTGTATTAATGAGTTGTTAAAAATGTTATTTTAATAAAAAATATAATTTATACGTTTATTAATTTCAGCTAAATAGAAATTATAATAATTTGAAATTAAAAAACTAGAATTATATACAATCCAAAAGTATTTGTAGAAATTATATCAATATTATTGGTAAATGTCATTTAGTACTTTAGCCAATCTAATACCAGCTTTTTGTAATTGTGCACGAACAGTTCCAAAATGATCATAAGAATATTTATAACCCAATTTTTCTCCTATTTTAGCAGAATTGTAGACTTGTTTTGCTAAATTTTGAGTTTCATAAGTCCAATCTAATATAGTTCCTTTTCGGATAGAATGGATTTGTTCTTTACTTAAAATTCTTGCATTAGATGCGAGTTCGATATAACTCATATTCCATGATTCGATCATGTTTGAGTCCCAAACTCTATGTAAATTAGTTCCTTTATTATGCCATCTTACTTGTATGTCATTACCTCCTTTATCTTCACCTCTTCCTACGTGTAATGGTTGATGTAAATCTCCTATTAAATGCACTAATAATTTTAAATAAAAGGTTTTATCTGTTTGGCTTGAATTTGGATTTTTTAAAATAGTTATACAGTAGTTTATACCCATAACAATATCTCCTTTAGGGTTTTTATCAGAATCTTTATATTCTGTATCAAAAGGAAAATTAACATAATGCCATGTATTAAATTTTCTATACCTACTATCAGATTTGATCTCATCACCAAAAGTTGAAACAAAAGCCAAACTTTCACCTTGTAATAATTTATGAATTTGTTTTTTTGCCTTTTTAGTCAAGTACTTTTCAGCAATTTCACCTGTAGTTCTGTGACCTGTTGGTCCCCAGTTTGGATTTTTATTTGCATTGATTTGAAAAGAAGTAAATAATATAAAAAAAGTAAATAATAATTGTTTAAACATGTTGCCTATTTTAAAAAACAAATGTATAAAAAAGAGAGTTAGTTAATGTAACAAAACTCTCTTTTAACGTGAAATATAATATATTAATGCTCGTTCATTCGAAAATCAGGATATGCACTCATGCCATGTTCATATAGATCTAATCCTTCAACTTCTTCTTTTTCAGATACTCTTATTCCAATAGTTTTCTTTAGTGCGAATAGAATAATAAACGAAGTTGTAACACAAAAAGCTCCAATGGCAAGTATTCCAATAACTTGGTGCCCCAATTGGCCTAATCCTGCCTTGTCTCCAAAAAGACCTACTGCTAGTGTTCCCCAAATACCACAAACTAAATGCACAGCAATAGCTCCAACAGGATCATCTAGTTTAAGCTTGTCAAGTGCCATTACAGCTAATACAATTAGAACACCAGCTATTAATCCAATCCAAATTGCATCAGTAACACTCATTAAATCGGCACCTGCAGTAATCCCAACTAAACCAGCTAAAATGCCGTTCAATACCATGGTGATATCATAAGATTTAAAAAAGGCATAAGAAGTGAAAAAAGCACTCATAGCTCCGGCTGCTGCAGCCAAACATGTGGTTACCAAAACGAGTGAAACAGAACCGGCATCTGCACTTAAAACAGATCCTCCGTTAAAACCAAACCATCCAAACCAAAGTAAAAACACACCGATAAAGGCCAAAGGTATATTGTGACCTTCAATTGCTTTTGAGCCTCCATTATATTTGCCAATTCTTGGGCCTAATAGTATTACTGCAATTAAAGCAGCCCATCCGCCTACACTGTGTACGAGAGTTGATCCGGCAAAGTCATAAAAACCAAGTTCATCTAAGAACCCACCTCCCCATTTCCACATACCTGTGATTGGGTATACCAATCCTACATAAATAACAGAGAAAATTAAAAAAGCATTCAGTTTAATTCTTTCAGCCACTGCCCCTGATACAATGGTTGCAGCAGTTGCAGCAAACATTGCCTGGAACAAAAAGTCGGTCCAGTAAGTATATCCCTCATTATATTCCGGGGTTAAACCATTTTCAGGTAGGCTTATTCCAAAACCGGCAAAACCAAAAATATCTCCGGCAAACTCTGCTCCCGGATACATTAGATTAAATCCTAATAAAGTATAAGTTAACAAGCCGATTGATACGATCATTACATTTTTAAACAAAATATTGATTGTATTTTTTGATCTGGTAAGACCTGCCTCTAAGGTTCCAAATCCAAGATGCATGATAAAAACTAAAAAAATTGATATCATCATCCATACATTATTAATTGTAAACATTTCCATAATTATATTTTTTGATTTTATTAGTTTATTTTAAGGTTTTCCCTCCATTTTCACCTGTTCTTATTCTATATGCATCTGTTATTTCATATACAAATATTTTTCCATCACCAATTTCTCCTGTTTTTGCAGCTTTTAATATGGCATCAATGGTGGGTTGTACAAATTCATCATTTACAACGATGGATAATAATCGACGTTGAATATCATTGGTGCTAAATGCAACACCACGATAAACATGGCCTTGTTTTTCATGTCCGATACCAGTTACATCCCAATAACTAAAAAAGTTAATTCCTTTGGCATGCAATGCTTTTTTTACTTTTGAATATTTTGATTTTCTTATGATTGCTTCAATTTTTTTCATAATTTTTATTAAATTTTAGGGTTAAATAGTAACTCCGAATGTGATAAATATATTTTCGGCATCTGGATTAAAAATTAATTCGGCATCAACAGGTAGGTTCCATTTTTCGGTAATTTTTATTGATTTTGAAACCCCCATACCTATATTAATAAAGCCTGAACCATTAGTGCCATAATAGCTGCCATTATCTCCAAAAACAGCACCAGAGAAAAGTCTAATATCTACAAACCCCGCTGGTATTGGGTAACTGGCTTCTATATAGGTAGAAAAAGATTGGGCTCCGTCTTCAGTTTTATCTGCACCTGCAAAATTAGTAGCCACAAATAGGTTTATCGGAAATTTTTCAAATCCTGAAAAAGATGCCGTGGCTTCAAATACATGGCCGGTTCTATCACCGTAATCAAAGTAGTTGTTATCTCCAAGACGATCTACGGGGAAAAAGTAATCTGTAACAGTAAAAGATAAAAAATCAAGAGGTGAAATGGTAACATATAAATCAGCTTCCTGTCCTTTCTGATCACTTCCAATAGAATATGCTCCCCATGCACCTATGCTAAACATACCTTTTGAATAGCTT
>JAUVCP010000074.1 GCA_030590765.1 Flavobacteriaceae bacterium
AATTATTCTATCAGTATTATTTTTATCTACTGTATTTGTATCATGTTCTGATACTGATGATCCTCAGGATAAAAAAGAATATGATAAAGTTGCCTATGTTGTGAACTATGGAAGTTATGGAAAAGGAGATGGTGAAATCAGTATCTATGATATTGAAAAAGAAACTATCACTCAAAATGGATATAAAATTGCAAATAATGTTGATTTTAGTTCAAATATTCAATCTATGTCAATTTATAATGATGTAGCTTATTTAATGTCAAATGCAGGAGATAAAATAGATATTCTTGATGCTGCAACACTAAATGCTTTAGGAAATCCTATATCAAATGATATTATCAAACCACGTTATTTTGCAGCAACAGGAAATACTGCATATATTTCTTGCTGGGGAAATGTTGATGACTGGAGTGCTATGGCAAATTCATATATCGCAAAAATGGATCTTACCTCAAAAACAATTACTAAAATTGCTTTACCCGGTGGACCGGAAGGAGTTATTATTGTGAATAATAAATTATTTGTTGGTTCAACAGTTTCTAAGAAAATTACTGTAATTGATCTTTCAAATAATAATATGAGTTTTATTGCACTATCCGGGGTTCCACAACAATTTGTAGAAGATGGTGATGGAAATATTTGGGTTTCAACGGTGAGTAAATATTCTACTCCTGTTCCTTCATATATGATTGGTTTAGAGGTGATCAACCCAAAAACAGATAAAGTAATTGATATGGTTAATTTTCCTGGAATGGGTAGTGAAGGATGGGTAGATATTTCATCTGATAAAAAAACTATTTACGTAATGGGTGCAGAATCATGGCCGGGAACTGCTACTACAATTTATGCTGTTGATGTAGCAAATAAAACAGTTGGTTCTAGTGCATTAATTACCGGTGAAAAATTTAATGGATTAAATGTAAATCCTGATAACAATGATATTTATGTTCTTGTTGGTTCAGATCCAACCAGCTCAGGGAAATTAAATATTTATGCATCAAATGGTGCTTTATTGTCTGAAGTAGCAGTAGGTCTAGCACCAAATGATGTTGTTTTTTACGATATTAAAAAATAGAAATTAAAATAAGTGAAGAATAAATATGTAACTCATCAAGGTGTATTTTATTTCATAAAATGATTATTGTCTATAATGATAATTATAATTGAAAAATTAATACATTTGATACAAACATATGCACATGAAACAACTCTTTTTAATTGGTTTTATAATTTCTTTTTTTAGTTCAGTAAATGCACAGGAACTAGGTTTGCGATTTGGTGAAATGACCGGTAACAATATTGCAATTGATGGAATTCTGAATTTTAAAACCAGTAGATTACATACCGATATTTCTTTTGGTGATGGAGTAGGAGTAGATATCATTTATGATTTTATATATAGCCCAATATCAACAGCTTCCAAAATGTATTACTATGTGGGAATGGGTGTTGTTACACTTTTTTATAGCGAATTTGAAATGGGAGCAACCGGTGAAGTAGGGTTTGAATACCGGTTTGATGGTATCCCATTTGTTATAGGATTAGATTATAGACCATCCATAATTGTTATAGGTAGCACAAATTTTCACTGGAATGGATTTGGTGTAAATATGAGGTATGTTTTTTAGAGTAAATTAGTTTATATCACGTAAAAATTGTCCGTTTGTTCAATTATTATAATATAGGGTTATATAATGTGTTTTGTTGTATATCAATAAATTAACTAAAACATTTTAGGTGTCATATAATTTCTTTAAGAGTTGTTTTTCAACTCTTTTTTTATGCAGTCGGGTAATACTTGTATTCAACTCAAAACCTAAAAGTAAAATAATAGAGTTTAACCAAATAAAGAGCATGATTACCATTACCGTTCCAATGGAACCATAAAGTTTATTATACTGCCCAAATTTATTGAGGTAAATCCCGAAAATTATAAAATCAATTATAAAAAATATGGTTGTAAAAATGGTTCCAACCGAAAAGAAGGAGTTTTTTCTTCCTTCTTTGGTCCCAAAATAGAACAAAATAGACACTCCTGTAAAAACCATAATGATCATAATTAAGTATTGTGCAAAACGAACCCAGGAAACAGCATTTGTTACAATTCCTTTTTCATTTAAATTGTTTATAACCAATCCTAAAAAAACAAGAATACTTACTGTAAAGAGTAAAAGAACCACCAGCAATAGAGATACCAATAGAGAGACGATATATTGTCGTACAACAGTTCGTGTCTCAATTTGATGATAAGTATATTCAAATCCACTAAATATAGCGTTCACCCCATTAGTCATCAGTATCATGGCAAGTAAAAGACCAAAAGATAATAATTCACCATACTTATTTTTAGCAATATCATTTATCACAGATTCTATTGCCAATGCCGCATTACTAGAAGGCATACTTTGTAAGATGAAATTTGTAAAATTATCTTGGAAATTATCTATGTGTATGTAGGGTATAAGAGTAAGGACAAAAAGTGTAAAAGGAAACAGAGCCAGAAAAAAACTAAAAGCAATACTACTTGCTCTTGTGGTCAGGGCTCCCTTAAAAATTCCGTCTATATACATTTCAAGAAAATCATATAGATTCATCCCCTCCATACGTGGTAATTTAATTTTTTCAGATGTTTGAATGATCCACCCTATGACAGGAATCTTTTTTAGATTTTCTTTTGTTTTACTCATTTTTAAAAGTATTTGGCATCATAAGTAGATTGCCATTTGTCCTGAACTTTTAAAACCTGTTCAATAACATCTCTTACACAGCCTTTTCCTCCTTTTTTTTGAGAAATATATTTTGATATTTGTTGTATCTCCTGTACTGCATCAAGTGGGCATGTTGGAAGTCCTACCGTTTTCATTACCGGAAGGTCAGGTATATCATCACCCATGTACAATATATTTTCTGGTTTGATATTATATTTATGGATGAATTCCTCCATATAATCTTTTTTGTTGTGTGAGCCAAGATATATGTCTTTAATCCCAAGATCATTTAAACGTGATTTTACACTCGGATTACTCCCACCAGAAATGATACAAATATGGTAACCCATATCAACAGCAGTTTTTAATGCAAACCCATCTTTGGTATGCATCTTTCTTACTAATTCGCCATTAGGGAAAAGAGCAACGGTTCCATCAGTTAAAACTCCATCTACATCAAAAATAAATGCTGTAATATCAGGCATAATTTCTTTATAATTTTTTTCCATACTATTTTGATGATTTTTTATAAGTTCTTATATCTGATTTGTAAATGATTATCAAAATTAATAAATATGCTAATCTTTTTGATAGGATTTAATAATTGATTTTGAAATTAGAGCATAAAGTTCTTTTTGGTCTCCTTTGAGTTGATGTAAATGTTTTTGAATAACTTTTTGATCATTTCTTTTGGCCGGACCTGTCTGAGCTTCTTTTGGATCTAAGAATTTTAATTGATTTACTGTATTAAAAATTAGAGGTTCTAACAGATCAAATGAAATATGGTTATTTTCACAAATGTCTTTTGCTATTTTAAACATATGGTTACTAAAATTGTTGGCAAAAACAGCAGCAATATGCAATTTTTCTCTTTGTGAGGAATCAATCTCATAAACATGATCACTTATAGTATTAGCAAGGGTTTTAAGCAGGGTCATATCTTCTGAAAACTCGGTTTCCAAACAAAATGGAATGGAAGTAAAATCCATTATTTTACTTTTTGAAAAAGTCTGTAATGGATAAAAAACGCCTTTATGTGCGGTGCATTTTAATTGATTCATAGGTACACTCCCTGAAGTATGTACTACCAGACCTTCTTTAAATTTCAATTGTTCAGAAAAATTTGTAATATGATCATCACTTATCGCAATGATATAAATATCAGCTATTTTAAGGTTATTTAAATATTTTATTTTAGGAATTGAAGAGTCAAATAGATCATCATTTTTTCCATCTCTTCTGTATCGCTGAATAAGTTCAATATTTTTTGCTTGTTTAAAAGCCTTCGCAAGCTGAAATGCAACATTTCCAGATCCTAATAAAATAACTCTGATCATAAAGTAAATTTAGATAAACTCAATTTTTGATTTACTGTGATTTTTCGAAAAATGAATTTAAAACAAATTACACAATAGTTTTTTACATTCAAAATACCACCTTAAGATCTTTATTGTACTCTGTACCAGTGCTCTGTTCTTCCAATTAATGAAAAACCAATATAACCTCTTAGTTTTAATTTATTTTTATCTTCAAGGGTAATATAGCACTTATAAGTTTTGCCATTTTCAGGATCCAATATTTTTCCTCCATTCCATTCGTCACCATCTTTGTTAAGTCCGGTTAAAATATTCATTCCTTCTATGGGTTTGTTGTGATTTTCACCTTCACATTTTTCACATAGTTTTCCTTTGTCTTCATCATTGATTAGCTCAATGATCTTAGCAAAAACCTGATCACCTTTTTGATAAATCTCTACAATGGATTTTTTGGCATTGTTGTCATCAACAGTATACCATTTACCGGTAACGGATTGTGCAAAACCTGAAGATAAAATGAATATAAAAAGAAAAGAGATAAGTAATTTTTTCATAAAAATTAATTTTAGAATGTAAAATAAAATAGTATTGATTGTGCAATTTAGGTATACGAAGGTTGAATTCAAAGTTTTAAAGAGTAAAATAGATTCAAGTAATATAAGTCAGTCCTGAATATAATATTATCCATGAACCAAAGGTAATTTCCCTTGTTGTATCATATAGTCTGCTTCATAGGTTAAAAATTCATCCCATTTATTGTCAACGGTTTCTCTATTCATAAATTTCCGGGCAAAACCCAAAAATAAAGAATAATGACCGGCTTCTGATGCCAAAAGGCCTTCAAAGAATTTTGCTAATTCTTTATCTTTTAAATGTTTGGAAAGAACACTAAACCGCTCACAACTTCTTGCTTCAATCATGGAAGCCATAAGTAGCCTATTGATTAAACTTTGTTGTCTGTCTTTTGTTTTTGGAAAGAATTTGGAAAGATGTTTGGCATATTCACTTTTTTGATCTTGACCTAGTTGATACCCTCGTTCGATCATTAATTCATGAACCATTTTAAAATGTCCCATTTCTTCTATGGCATGATCGCTTAAGGCCTGTACAAATTCTGTTTCTTCTGAATAGTTAATAATTAGAGAAACAGCTGCAGCTGCTGCTTTTTGTTCTGCAAAAGCATGGTCGGTTAATAGTTGTTGTAAATTATCTTCTACAATCTTCACCCAAAAAACATCTGTATCCGATTTTAATCCTAACATAGTTTATTTTTTGTAAAGGTAAGTGGAAACTGGAAAAGAAAAAAGACTAAAGACATAAGAGAAGTTTATAATAAAAAAAGATCTAAAACCTTGATTCAGGTCTCTAATTCTATTTTTTACGTATCAAACTTAAATTTAATATCTTCTAAACTTTTGTAACTACCAACCAACGTGATTTCATCACCAATTCTCAATCGGGTATAACCATGTGTCATTAAAAGTTGCCCTTTTCGTTTGATAGATAAAATAATGATATCGGTTGGTAAACGTAACTCTCTAATTCTAAGTCCGTGGATATCTTTGTTTTTAATTTCAATATCCATGGTATCCTGACCTTCATCCATGCCAAGCAGTAAAGATGCTGCATTTGGTGATCTAACAAAATGATCTAATAAACTTACCATTGCTGTAGCTGGTTCAATTATTAAAGCTCCAAGTTTATGGAATTTTTCAAAGTTTTCTCGTTTGTTTAATCTTACAATTACATCTTTTATTCCAATATATTCATAGATGAGTTCTGCAATTCTATAATTTTTTTCATCGTTAAGCATGAGCACTACCGCTTCTGTTTTATCTAACTGTAGTTTTTTAAAATTTTGAGCAGTAGGTATAAAATCATTAATTATTTCAAATTCGCAATCATCTTTGTCAATCAAATCATCTGAAGCAACCAGTCTTGATTTCCAATTGTGTTTTTGAAGTTGGTGGGCCAGAGCAATAGACTGACTTTCCACACCAAATATAACAACATCTCTTGTGCTTTGTAAAGGTTCCATTTTAGCGCGTAAATGACTCTCTCTTACATAGTTTAAGGTCCATTTAAAAAGTGGCGGTCCCACCAATTGATTGATCACAATGATAGCAATGATAATTGTTTCGAACTCATGTCCCCATACAGGAAACTCTTCTGAAATAATAGTCGCTAAACCAAGTGCAACACCAGCTTGTGTTAAGTAAGGCATCCATGCAATAAAAGTATATTTTTTTGGATCCTTTACCACGGTAACTCCAAATACACCACCAATAAACATCGTTATCAATCTTAAGAAAAACAAAGCTACAGCAATGCCAAAAACATGCATTAATGTTTGAAAGGAGAGAGATGCTCCAACCAGAGTAAAGAAAATGATATAAATTGTCGGACTTATTTTTTCTAATATTTCTCTAAATTCAATGCGATGTTTGCTGTAATTGGTTAGAACAAAACTTCCAATTATAGCGATCAATAGAGGTTCTAGAATAATTTCATGCTGAAACCAGATTATGGAGTTAGCTCTAATATAATGTGAAAACAAATAAACTCCATATCCTATTAGTATAATTGCTAAGCCCTTGGCTTTACTATTTATATTTAGTGAGAAAGGTATTTCAAGAATTTTACCGGTTAAATATCCCAGAGCAAATGAAATAATTAATTCAAGAACTAAGATCAATAAAAATGCCAATCCTATTTCTTCACCGTTAACTAAAGCTTTAGCGAGCGAAAAGCTAATAGCAAAAAGAATGATTACCAATACATCTTTTAGCACGGTTACACCCATTACGGTTTTTGTAAATGGTCCGTTTGCTCTCATTTCATTTATTACAGCAATAGCAGAAGAAGGCGATCTTGCAACAAAAATAGTTCCGAATAAAATTGAAACAGCAATTTTAGACGCTGTGTTCATATCAGCCATAAATGGAATATTATCAGCAATAAAAAAGATAACAATACTACTTAAAACAAAGGTGATTATCAGTTGGCCAATGGTCATCCATTTGATACTTTTTAACCTGCTTCTTAAATCATCCAGATATAATTCCGCACCAGCGGAAAAAGCTATGATAGATAATGCAATCTCATTTAAAAAATTCAATTTAACCAAGGCCTGTGGAGTGATAAAATTTAATAAAGAAGACCCAGCAATAATACCTGTGATAATAAAGCCGGTTATGAGTGGAAATTTAATTTTCTGAAAAACCTTTGCAATTTGATTTGCAGCTATAGCAACAATCAAAAAACCAATAATATATATGGATAATAGTTTGAAGTCCAAGTTTGATCAATTTAATTGTCGCTAATATACTAAACTAAATCAAAAGAATGGTGTAAGATTTAAAGCTCCAGGTTAAAGGTTTTTTTCAATAAGGATAATGCTTCGTTTTTTTCTTTTAGCAATTCGTATTTTTCCAGTGGTGTGTATGCAAATCTTTTGGCACTTTCTTCGTTTACAGTGATATCAAAATCAATACTGAAATTGTTGAGTTTTTGCCTGATATGCAGTAAAACTTTTGGTTTAACTTTCAAAAGCTCAGCTTTCATCATATTATTAGGGTAAGTGACAAAGATTGTATTGTTCTTGACCTTTGGTATATCTGTTTTTAAAATGGAAGCAAAAATCTTTTCACCTTTTTGATGAAGATCATGGATATAAGTATTCCAAATTTTTAAAAAAGTTTCTTCTGTAAATGGGTCTTTAGGAAGATCCTCTATATTTTCAACAGTTTTTTGTTTGCTCTTTAGATTTTCCTCTTCAATTTTATTTCTTTTTAAACTTGAAAGCCATAAGGCAGATGTAGGTCTTTTTCTTGATCTGTCAAGATTTTGTGTATTTGGTTTGACAATCTCAAATTCATTTAAATGGATGTTTTTGATCTTGACATTTCCAACTTTTTCTTTTGAAGAATAGGATCTTCTTTCTTCATGTAAAATCCCAGGAGAAGTTGTTTCCGTTTTAATTTTACTTGGTACATCTAATTTCTCTTCAACAATGGTTGCAGCAAAGTAGGAAGCAGGAATTATAAATCTATCAGATTTTTTTTTTGCCATCAAAAGTGATGGATGCAATTTTCATTAAGGTCAATTCAACCAACAGTCTTTGGTTTTTACTCAATTTATATTTGAGATCACATTCATTAGCCAAATCAATTGCTTTCAATAAAAATTTTAGATCTGCTTTTTGAGACTGATTTAAATATTGTTTTTTGGCGCTGTCACCAACTTCCAGTAATTCAATGGTGGCAGCATCTTTTGACACCAGAAGGTCTCTAAAATGAGAAGCTAATCCACTTATAAAATGATGACCATCAAAACCTCGGTCTAATACAGAATTGTATTCGATAAGGGCTTGAGGAATATTATTTTCTATAAGTAAATCTGTAATTTTGAAATAAACATCATAATCCAAGGCATCGAATTCAATCGGCGACGTCCATTCGAGCACCGCATCCACA
>JAUVCP010000366.1 GCA_030590765.1 Flavobacteriaceae bacterium
GTGTGATTTATTGACCTGAGTTATTTTGTCAAAGGGATGATAATTTAAATTATGTGATAAAAAGAAATTACAGAGTATACCATTATAATCATTAGCTTTGCCGTCATTTTAACGGAATTATAATTTGGTGAAAATCAATAAAAAGATTTTGCCAAATAATTATTAAATAATAGAATATTTTGAGAGAATATATCAATAAATGGACTTATAAAAGAGTGTTGCAATCGTTGGTTGGAATCTATTTTATATGGAATTATTTTGAAGATGGAAGTCAGTTTTCCTTATTCTTCGGAGGTTTAATGCTTGTGCAAGCTCTATTAAATGTAGGGTGTTTTAGTACCAAAGGTTGTAGTACTCCCAATGAAGAACCTGAAAAAATGCAACCATTTGCAAAAAAAATTGAAAAAGTAAAACTGAAATAGTGTCCAAATTAACAAAAGAACTTGCTTTTTTTGTTGGCAACAATATAAAAAAACCTGCTAATTTCAAAATCTGGCAGGTTTAATACCTTTTATTAGAAAGGATTAATCTCCTAAACACATTCCAATACCACGGGCAGTATGCACCAAAGAGGAATCTGTTTTTATAATATTGTAATTGCTGATTGCCTCTAAAAAAGGAACAGAAACTATACGAGGGTGGTGGTATGCAACCATTTCACCATAGGTGCCCTCAATTGCAAGTTCCATAGCTTTTACTCCAAATTCAGTAGCCAAAATACGATCAAAAGCAATTGGTACACCACCTCTTTGTAAATGACCAAGTACTGTTTCCCGCATATCGGCATCACAACCTGCAGCTTTCAGATCTTTAAGAAGTTTATTGGCAATGCCACCTAATTTAAAATTTTCATTACCAATTTCATCACTTTTCTCTGATAGAACATCTCCATCCTTTGGTCTTGCTCCTTCAGAAACAACAATGATCACATGACCTTTACCATTTTTAAATCGTTTTTTGATCACCTTACTGATGATATTGATATCATATGGTATTTCAGGAATCAAACAAACTTCTGCACCTCCGGCTATTGCCGAATGTAAAGCGATCCACCCAGCATCACGTCCCATCACTTCAAGAATAATAACTCTATTATGTGAAGCAGCGGTAGTAACAAGTTTATCAACTGCTTCGGTTGCAATTTGTACTGCAGTTTGAAATCCGAAAGTATAATCGGTAGAGGAGAGGTCATTATCAATTGTTTTTGGTACTCCAATAACATTCAATCCTTTTTCAAAAAGCTTTTGTGAGATACGTTGTGACCCGTCACCACCAATACTAATTACTGCATCAATACCTAAATATTTAAGTTTTCGAATCATTTCATCTGATCGATCAACAAAAGACCAGGTTCCATCGTTTTCTTTAACCGGCCATGCAAAAGGACCTCCTTTGGTTGTAGTTCCTAAGATCGTACCACCTCGAAAATGAATTCCTGAAACAGCTTTTTCATCTAATTCAACAATTTCTGTAGGTTCATTTAAAATTCCATCAAATGATTGTATGCTACCAATTACTTCCCAGTCTTCTGTTTGTGCAGCACGTTTAACAATTCCTCTTATTACTGCATTTAAACCCGGACAATCACCGCCACCAGTTAATACTAAAGCTCTTTTCTTCATTTTTGGTACTATTTAATATGTTTTATGTTTTTTTATCTCAAAAGCAAAATAGGGGATCAGTCACCAAAACTAATTCCAACTCCTCTTGCAGTTTGAATTAAATCACCCGATAAATCTATCTTATTATATTTATCTATTACTTTTTTTATTTTGATATTGGTTACTTCAGAATTAAGATGAACAGCCATCGTTCCAAATTTTTTCTCTTTTATCAGTTCAAATGCTTTTACACCTAATTCTGTTGCTAAAATACGATCAAATGCCATAGGACTTCCTCCACGTTGCAAATGACCTAGGATTGTTTCACGAATATCTGCCTCAAATTTCAAATTTTTTAAAAAAGCTGAAATTTTTCTAGAAATTGTTCCTGAAACTATATCTGATTTTTCACCAATAGGGTAGGCACCTTCTGCAACCACAATAATGGCGTATCCTCTTCCTTTTCTATCATAACGAGTTTTTAATTTTTCAATAATCTTATCCATAGAAAAAGGAATTTCAGGAATAAGACAAACTCCGGCTCCTCCCGCAATAGCTGCATGTAACGCGATCCACCCTGCATTACGTCCCATAACTTCTAAGATCAATACACGGTTATGAGAACTTGCTGTAGTAGTTAATTTATCAACAGCTTCGGTTGCTGTTTCGGCAGCAGATTGAAATCCGAAAGTATAATCAGTAACCGAAAGGTCATTATTGATAGTTTTTGGAATTCCGATAATATTTACTCCTTTTTTATATAGTTGCTGGGATATTTTGTGCGATTCATTCCCACCTATATGAATAACTGCATCAAAGCCATGCACTTTAAGATTATAAATAAGTCTGTCACTTACATCTTCATTTTTAATAGATCCATCTTCCTGTCTTACAGGGTATTTAAACGGATTTCGTTTGTTATTGGTCATTAAAATAGTACCACCTTTTACATGTATTCCTGTTACAGTTTTGCTGTTTAGAGGTATAAGTTCAAGAGGTTCGGCTAATATTCCATCAAAAGCATTGATACTTCCAATAATTTCCCATTCAATATCACTTTCAGTTTTAGTTTCCTGGTCAGTACGTTTCACTATAGCCCGAATAACTGCATTCATACCCGGACAATCACCGCCACTGTTTATTACTAAAATTCGTTTTCTCATGTTTTATTTACCGATTTATATACTTATCAAAGATTAAAAAATTAAAATTTTAATGATAAATTTTCGGTTTGCAAAAATAATGAAGGATAAGTAGACTTACAAGGAATTCAACACAAAAGATATGTTAATAGTTTGAAGATTTATTTTATTGAAATAGATTCTTCTTTTTTGTAAATTTATATTTCT
>JAUVCP010000209.1 GCA_030590765.1 Flavobacteriaceae bacterium
TAGTAATATTCTTTTTCATAGCAATTTTCCCACTTTTGTTTTCAAGAGTGGGATTTTTTTTTCACCAAATTTAAATGTAATTTTGCAAAAAAAGTAAGTCGTCTTATCGCTTTGTGTTGAATCAAGTTCATATAAAGAGGAAAGTCCGGACACCAAAGAGTAGCATAGCGGATAACATCCGTCACCCCGAGTTCGGGGTAGGACTAGTGCAACAGAAAGTATGTACAGTTCGGCTGTAGTGAAACCAGGTAAACTCTATGCGGTGCAATGCTATGTATATTGAAGTCCCTTTTGGGTAAGAGCTACTCGCTCAATTTCAAGGGGTAAGCAGCTAGAGTTACAAAGTAATTTGTAACGTAGATAAATGATAAGAATCACGTTCAGATAGCTATTTGTATCGTGACACAGAATCCGGCTTATAGACTTACTTTTTTATTATTAAATTCGCAATAAAACATCCTTTATTTAACTATTAATTATTTTAAAAGTAATTATATTACTTTTTAGTAAATTATATTTAATATGCACCTATTCATATTGAATAATTCCTAAAATGACTTTAAATTTTGTATTTTTGGATACTTTTAAATTTAATAATTACTCAATAAAAAATAAATATTATGGCTTTTGATGTTGAAATGATAAAAAAGGTTTACGAAAGAATGGTTAGCCGGGTGGATGCCGCAAGAACTATTGTTGGCAGACCATTAACTCTTGCAGAAAAGATATTGTATAATCACCTTTGGGATGGGAACGCAGAACTTTCTTTTAAAAGAGGTGTTGATTATGTTGATTTTGCACCTGATAGAATTGCCTGTCAGGATGCTACTGCTCAAATGGCATTATTGCAATTTATGCAGGCAGGAAAGAAAAAAGTTGCAGTGCCAACTACTGTCCATTGTGATCATTTGATCCAGGCAAAAGTTGGAGCAGATAAAGATTTGCAAAATGCAATCAATTCAAGTAGTGAAGTTTTTAACTTTTTAGGATCTGTTTCTAATAAATATGGAATTGGCTTTTGGAAACCCGGAGCAGGAATTATTCACCAAGTAGTTTTGGAAAATTATGCATTCCCTGGAGGAATGATGATAGGTACTGATTCTCATACTGTTAATGCAGGAGGGTTGGGTATGATCGCAATTGGAGTAGGAGGAGCAGATGCTGTAGATGTTATGGCAGATATGCCTTGGGAATTGAAATTTCCTAAATTAATTGGTATTAAATTAACAGGTAAATTAAGTGGCTGGACAGCTGCAAAAGATGTTATCTTAAAAGTGGCAGGAATTTTAACTGTAAAAGGAGGGACTGGTGCTATAGTAGAATATTTTGGAGAAGGAGCTAAAGCACTTTCAGCTACAGGAAAAGGAACTATTTGTAATATGGGTGCTGAAATTGGAGCTACTACCTCAACTTTTGGATATGATGCATCTATTGAACGTTATTTGAGGGCTACCGACAGAGGAGAAATAGCTGATGAAGCAAATAAAATAGCATTCTATTTAACTGGAGATGATGAGGTTTATGTAAATCCTGAAAAATATTTTGATCAAGTAATTGAAATTAATTTATCAGAATTAAAACCATATATCAATGGTCCGTTCAGCCCTGATCTTGCAACTCCGGTTGGTGAAATGAATGAAAAAGCTACTAAAAATGACTGGCCTTTAGATGTGGAGTGGGGATTGATTGGTTCATGTACCAATTCTTCATATGAAGATTTATCAAGAGCTGCTTCCATAGCAAAACAGGCAGTTGATAAGGGTATTGTTGCTAAAGCTGAATTTGGTATCAATCCGGGTTCAGAGCAAGTAAGATATACAGCCGAAAGAGATGGTTTATTACAGATTTTTGAAGATCTGGATGCAAAAATATTTACAAATGCCTGCGGACCATGTATCGGGCAATGGGCAAGAGAAGGAGCTGATGAGCAAAATAAAAATTCAATCATTCACTCATTTAACCGAAATTTCTCAAAAAGAGCAGATGGAAATCCAAATACACACGCTTTTGTAGCATCCCCATCAATGGTTGCTGCAGTTGCTATTTCGGGAAGACTGGATTTTAATCCGATGACGGATAAGCTGATTAATAAAAATGGTGAAGGGGTAATGTTAGAAGAACCAACAGGTTTTGAATTACCACCCAAAGGATTTGATGTGGATGATCCGGGATTTGTTGCTCCTGTTAAAGATGGTTCAAAGGTGAATGTTGTTGTGAATGATGATTCTGAAAGACTGCAATTATTAACTCCTTTTGAGCCAATAAAAGAAGTAAATAATGCTAAACTATTGATCAAAGCATATGGAAAATGTACAACAGATCATATCTCAATGGCTGGGCCATGGTTACGTTTTAGAGGTCATTTGAATAATATTTCAAATAACATGTTGATTGGGGCAGTAAATGCATTTAATAAAGAAACAAATAAAGTAAAAAATCAGTTGACAGGTGAATACGGTCCTGTACCGGATACTGCAAGAGCATATAAGGCTGCTAATGTTTATTCAATTGTAGTTGGAGATCATAATTATGGAGAAGGGTCTTCACGTGAGCATGCCGCAATGGAGCCTCGTCACCTAGGTGTTGCTGCTGTAATTGTTAAATCATTTGCTAGAATTCATGAAACAAACTTAAAAAAACAAGGAATGTTAGGTCTTACATTTGCTAATGAAAGTGATTATGATCTGATAAATGAAGATGATACCTTTAACTTTGTTGACCTGAATGAATTTGCTCCTGGTAAACAATTGACTTTAGAGATCATACATGCCGATGGAAGCAATGATGCTATTAAATTGAACCATACTTATAATGATAATCAAATAGAATGGTTTAAAGAGGGTAGTGCGTTGAATTTGATTAAAAAGGAGAATCAGTAGATAGTCGATACATAAACAAAAAAATACCCGATAATTAATTTTATCGGGTATTTTTTTAAATTAGTTCTACTAAGAATCTGCTGCCATTAAGAACATAGGTTTCATCTCAAACCTATGATAATGAGGCCTTAGTCTTTCTATATTATAGTATTTTTCAATATTTACAATTTTCTTGGTACTGGTCACTACTTCTAAAGGAACATCATCATACCTTCCGTTTTTAAGAACGACCAATCTTCCGTGAAAACCTCCAAGAATAAGATCCAGTGCCAGGTTTCCAAATGCCATAGGAACAATAGAATCTACCGCATCAGGATCTCCACCTCTAACCAGATAACCAAGTTTTTGGTTGATGATATTTATGGTGTTACCATTGTTAAATTTAGCAGTATGGCTTTTGATTCCTGCGGAGATCATATCACCAACTCCTCCTAATTTTGCATGTCCAAACATATCTTTTTCGGCATCCTGATAAATCATTTCTTCTCCCTTAAATAAGGTTCCTTCTGATGCTAAAACAACAGAATATTTACTTGGATTGTTATTCCTGTCTTGTACTAATAATTCTGTAAGGTGTTCAATGTCAAAATTATATTCAGGAATCACACATCTGTTGGCAGCACCTGCCATTGTAGGTAACATGGCTGTAAAACCAGCATATCTTCCAAAAACTTCCATTACCAGAATTCTTTCATGAGAACCTGCCGATGTTCGCAAATTATTGGTCATTGAAATAGTTCGGGTAACGCAGGTACTAAATCCTATACAATAATCTGTGCCAGGTACATCATTGTCCATAGTTTTTGGTATGGCAACAACCTTCACGCCTTCTTTGTACATTCTCACTCCATAACTTAATGTATCATCACCTCCGATAGGAATTAAAAAATCAACGCCTAACCATTCCAGATTTTTTATGATCTCAGGCGTAAGATCATTGAACTCTTTATTGTAAGTATCTTGTAAGTGTTCAGGTACTTTGTCTTTAGGCATGTGACTTGGTTTTGTTCTTGATGAATGTAAGAAGGTACCACCAGTACGACCTGATTTATTTACGATATCATTGGTTAGTTTAATATAATTTCGACTATTATCTACCTTTTTATCTCTTATAAGTTCCGTTATACCTGCCCATCCACGGCGTAAACCTATAACTTTATACCCTTCACGGTTAGCTCTGATTGTAATTGCTCTAATCGCAGGGTTTAGCCCCGGAACATCACCTCCTCCGGTTAAGATTGCAATAACCCCTTTTATTTTATTAACATTTGCCATTTAAAAAATTATTTAAAATTATTATAAAAATTGTCCAAAATCATTTTCTTAAAATTCAATTTTTATATCGTTGATCGAAAAATATGAAGGATTGGAACAAACTGTTGTAAATTTAAAAAAAAACTAATAGTAATTCATTAAATTTGCCAAAAATTAATAAGGCTATTCAATTTTTAAAAAAGAATTTGTCCAATATTCTATTTTTCGCATTTATAATATTTTTATTCACTCCTTATGGGCTACCGGTAAGAGCAACTTTAATCAAAGGTGTTTCTTTTGTTACAACCAGGATATTCAATATGGAAATTGATAAAACAGATAGAGTTGTATTAAACTCTTATGATTGGAAATTAATGGATTTTGATGGTAATGAATCAATTTTTGATCAATATAAAGGAAAGGTTGTAGTTGTGAACTTTTGGGCAACCTGGTGTCCACCGTGTATTGCAGAAATGCCAGCTTTTGAAAAACTTTATCAGGATTATAAAAATGATGTGATCTTTTTATTTGTTGCCAATGATGATCCAAAAAAAGTTAAAAAGTTTATTGCAGATAAAGATTATTCTCTCCCGGTTTATTATCAGTTGACTGAATCGCCAAAGGAGTTGTTGAGTAACTCATTGCCTACTACCTATATCATCAATAAGCAAAGTGAAATTGTTGTTGATAAAACAGGTGCTGCTGATTGGAATAGTGGGAAAGTCAGAGACATGCTGGATGCACTGATCAAAGAATAAAGGGCACTGCCATAAATTTAATGTAAAATTCACAAATGATTAATGATAAATATTAACGACTAATAAATATAGTATAATGAATATATCTCACATAGAACACATTGGAATTGCAGTAAACAACCTGGAAGAAGCGGTTTCATTTTATGAAGATACGCTTGGCATGAAATGTTATGCTGTTGAAGAGGTTTATGATCAAAAGGTAAAAACTGCATTTTTTAAAGTTGGTGAAACAAAAATTGAACTGCTTGAATCA
>JAUVCP010000231.1 GCA_030590765.1 Flavobacteriaceae bacterium
GGTGGAATATTGATCATAAAAAAAACGGGTGTTGATCAGCACAGAATAGTTTTTACTACCGAATTTGGTAATAAAATATTTGATTTTGTAATTACTAATGGAACTTTTAAAGTCAATTCTGTTTTGGATGAGCTAAATAAAAAGATTATTTTAAAAACTCTGCAAGATGATTTTTTTATTCTGGTAAAACAATTTAGTAAAGTAGATAATCAATTTGATTCAGCTAAAGAGATTGTTTATCAAACAAAATATAATAAAGATTATGATCTGTATTATTTCTTTTTAAAAGAGAATAATCAACTGTTTAAAATTGTAAAAAGCAGCAAACACAAGGAAAAGGTAACTTTTGATCTTATCGATATTAATAATGATATTGGTAAAAAAATTGATATTATTCATCAAAATTTCAAATTGAAAATACACTTAAATTATATTGGAAATTAGTTTTAAATTTGCATAACTATTTTGAAGATCCTAACCAAGTAATAAATGATATTAGAAAAGTTTTATACTATTGAAAATAAGAGTGTTGATATAGATCAGGTCAACTATATATTTGAGATCAAGGTCAACAATAAGCATGATATTTTTAAAGGACATTTTCCAGGTAATCCTGTAATGCCTGGAGTATGTATGATGCAGATCATCAAAGAGATTAC
The DNA here is from genome assembly GCA_030590765.1 of Flavobacteriaceae bacterium. GTDB lineage: Bacteria > Bacteroidota > Bacteroidia > Flavobacteriales > Flavobacteriaceae > Lutimonas. Next base: position 660 of record JAUVCP010000231.1, read on the forward strand.
CCAATCCATTGTCGGGCAAAAGTTATTTATGGAGAAGTGTTCTAATGTGAAATTCTTAGCATTGATCAATCCGGATACAAATCCAAATCTAACTTTAGAATTAAAGATAACCCAGCTAGAGGGTATTATAAAAGTGAGAAATACGACTAAATTTGATGATACTGTAGCTTTACGATTGTCAGCTCAGTATAAACGAGTATAAATTAAATTTGAGAAATGAAACTTTCATTGTTTTTTATTGGTTTATTTATTTTGACTTCAAATTTGAATATTGTAGAGGTGCGGAAAAATTATAAAGATGCAGTTACTTCACAATCCAAAGTAGATTCATTTAATGAATCTTTAAAGAATGTCACCAAAAATGATGATAAAAGATTGGTTGCTTATAAAGGTGCTGCAATTGCTTTGGCTGCAAGATATCTTAAAGGGGCTAAGCAAAAAAGCGAAACTTTTAAAAGTGGAGTGGAATTGGTTGAATTTGCAATAGATAAAAAACCATTGGATATGGAGGTGCGTTTTGTACGTTTGAGTATACAACAAAACAGTCCAAAATTTTTAGGCTATAACAAAGAGATAGAAGGTGATAAAAATTATATCCTTACCAATTATAATACCATCAGATCAAAGAAATTTAAAAAGTATTTAGGAAGCTATATTTTTGAGTCTGGATTTTTTACAGAAGAAGAAAAGAGTAGATTGAATTAATTTTTCCAAGTACAAAAAAAATGTACTTTTGCATCACTAACTTAAATGCATGGTTTTGGACTCCCAGCCTGATTTTCAGGAACAAATTTCGAAATATAAAGTCTGTGTAATTATTCCCACATTCAATAATCAAAACACCTTAAAAAGGGTTATTGAAGGGGTTTTGTATTATACAAATGATATCATTATTGTTAATGATGGTTGTACTGATGATACTTCAAAAATACTAGAAGATTATAAAGATCTTACACAAATTCATTTCACAAAAAACAAAGGTAAAGGAGCTGCACTACGAGAAGGTTTTAAAATAGCCTATCAAAATAATTATAATTATGCTATAACGATTGATTCTGACGGGCAGCATTATCCAAATGATATTCCTGTGTTTTTGAATGAACTGGAGAAAGATGATCGTTATTTATTGATTGGATCAAGAAATATGACCCATGATTCTGTGCCAAAAGGCAGCAGTTTCGGAAACAAGTTTTCCAATTTTTGGTATTGGGCAGAAACAGGAAATCGTCTTTCAGATACGCAGTCGGGTTACAGATTATATCCTTTGAATCCTTTACACAGAATAAAATTCTACACCAATAAATTTGAGTTTGAAATTGAGGTTATTGTTAAGGCAGCATGGAATGGTGTGCCGGTTAAAAATGTACCGATCAAAGTTTTGTATGATAAAAATGAAAGAGTGAGTCATTTCAGACCCTATAAAGATTTTGCTCGTATAAGTGTATTGAATACCTGGTTGGTTTTGGTAGCTTTACTTTATATCAAGCCAAGAGATCTTTTGATAAAATTAAAGAACAAGGGGATTAAAAGATTTTTTGTGGAGAATATTTTACAAAATTCAGACTCCCCTATTAAAAAATCACTTTCTATTGCCTTAGGAATTTTTATTGGTATTGCTCCTTTTTGGGGATTTCAAACCATACTGGCATTGGGAGTTTCAGCAGCTTTGAAATTGAATAAATTTATTGCATTTGCTTTTTCAAATATTAGTATTCCGCCAATGATACCATTGATAATTTGGGCTAGTTTGAAAATGGGAATCTGGATCTTAAATAGTGATACAGATATCAGTTATGAAGGTCTGACAAATAATTTCAATGTTTTGGAAAGTATTAAAGAATATGTAGTAGGAAGTTTTGCTTTGGCTTTTATTTCTGCAATTATTTTTGGAACTTTAGGATTTGTAATTTTAAAACTAATGGATAAAAGAAGTGGCTAAAATATTTTTTCATATTTATAAATATTTAATAAGCAAAAAAACAATTTTTATTGGTTTTTTAGTGATCCTTATTGGAATACTCGCTTTTTTCTCTTCAAAGCTTCAGTTTGAGGAAGATATTTCAAAGGTTATTCCGCAATCAGAAGAATCAAAAACACTGAATAAGATCATTGAAAATACTAATTTTTCTGATAATATCATTTTAAATATTTCATTACATGATCAAGGCGATCCAAATAACCTTAGTTTGTATGCCACCGAAATATTAGATAGTTTAGAATCACAATGTGGAGAATATATCTCTAAGATACAGGGTAGGGTTAGCGATAGGGGTATGCAAAAAACTATGGATTTTATCTATGATAATTTACCTCTTTTTTTAGACCAAGAAGATTATGATTATATAAATGACCATTTATTTATTGATTCGATAAGAACCACCGTTCAAAGCAATTATAAAAGTCTTATTTCTCCCAGTGGTATCATTGCAAAAAAAATGATTCGAAAAGATCCGTTTGGATTATCATTTAGAGCCTTAAAAAAACTGGAAGATTTAAAAATATCAGATGAATTCGAAATCCATAATGGTTTTTTAACTACCAATAATAAAAAGAATATTCTATTATTCATCAAGCCAATATTACCTGTAAATGAGACCAATGCCAATACTGGATTTGTTGATAAATTGTATGATATTTCAAATAATTTAAATAAAAAATATAACAATAAAGTAAGTAGTGCATATTATGGTTCAACGGTAATTGCAGTTGGAAATGCCAGTCAGATCAAAACAGATATCCAATACACAGTTTCCATTGCAATGTCTGTTTTATTGTTATTACTAATCCTATTCTACAGAAGAATTCTTGCACCGTTCTTATTGTTTCTGCCAACTATTTTTGGAGCTTTGATCGCTATTGTTGCTTTGTATTTTATAAGAGGGAAGATCTCTGCAATCTCCATCGGAATTGGATCTGTTCTATTGGGAATTACCATTGATTATTCACTGCATATTCTAACACATTACAGAAATAATAACAATATCAAAAAGTTGTATCAAGATGTTGCTCAACCTGTTTTAATGAGTAGTATTACAACTGCAATCGCCTTTTTTTGTTTACTATTTTTAAAAACACAGGTTTTACAGGATCTTGGAATTTTTGCTGCATTTAGTGTTTTAAGTACTTCAGTTTTTGCCCTTATTCTAATACCTCTTTTCTATAAACCAAAAGAGGTTAAAAATAAAAATTCCAAAAACCTTATTGAAAAAATTTCGGGTTATTCATTTAGTAAAAATAAGTTTTTAATTACCTTTTTATTTGTTGCCCTGATCATCAGTTTTTTCACTTCTAAAAAAGTAACTTTCAATAAAGATCTGAATCAAATGAATTATCAAAGTGATGCTATGCTTAAAGCAGAGCAGAACTTAGACCAAATACTAAATCTTTCTTCCAAATCTGTTTATGTAGTTGCCTATGGTGAGGATTTAGATTCTGTTTTACAAACCAATACAGATATCAATTCCTTGTTAAAAGAGCAATTAAGATCAAATCAAATTATTCGTTATAGTTCTAATGGTTTTTTGGTCAACTCAAAAGCAGAGCAAGAAAGTAAAATAAATCACTGGAATCAATTTTGGTCCAGTTCTGCTAAAGGTATTTTAAAGGCTGATCTTATCAGAGAAGGTAAAAAGCTTGGGTTTAAAGAAACTACCTATCAACCATTTTACAGTTTATTGGAAAATCAGTTCTCTATAAGAAGTTTGAATGATTATTCTGAAGTAGAATCTTTTCTAACGGATGAATATATTTTAAATAATAAAGAACTTAAAACAGCTGTTTCTTTAGTTAAGATTGAAGAATCGCAAAAGGATCATTTGAAAGAGTTGGTTGAAAGTATCCCAAATACAATTCTAATTGATAGAAAAGAGATAAGTGAAACTTTTTTAGGAGGATTAAAAGATAATTTTTCGACCTTGATCTACTATTCTTTTATCGCAATTGTATTGATCTTATTATTGTTTTTCAAAAACATTGAACTTACGCTTTTAACTGTTACTCCAATTGCAATAACATGGTTGATAACACTAGGTTTAATGGGCATTTTTGGCATAGAATTCACCATTTTCAATGTAATTATTACTACTTTTATTTTTGGATTGGGCGTTGATTACAGTAT
>JAUVCP010000385.1 GCA_030590765.1 Flavobacteriaceae bacterium
ATCCAGATCAAAATGGGTTAACATCGTATCAATATGATTGTCTCTTTTAGATGAAGATACATCATCGATAATTGGTCTGAAATAGGCTACTTTTTTTGTTCGTCCTAAAATCATTCGCATCAAACCTAATGATACGATAGATTTTCCACTTTCTGGCTCACCTGTTGCTATATAAATTGCTTTACTCATCGCTTTCAAAATTTTTGCAAAGATACTTCATATGCAAATACAAAAATTGACAAAGGTCATATTAAATTGATTTTTTTGAGTAATGTCCTACTTGGACAAATCAAAAAAACTAGCGAAATAAGATGATGTTCTAACTTCTTTTATTCAATGGTGATCTTACTATATGAATTAATAAAAAGGAAATTCCCTAGGTCTTCTCTTGTAATTGATTTCCATCTGAAACGACAAATACAAAAAATCCAATTTAAAAATGAGAAAAGTAAAAGAAGCATTTGGTTTAGCTATTGGAGAAACAGTCAAAGATTTTGTTGGAACAGATCAAAATGGCAATTCTATTCAATTAAGTGAGTTGCTAAAAAAAGGGAAAGTGGTTATTGTTTTTTATCGGGGTCAGTGGTGTCCTATTTGTATGCCACATATCAAAAAATTACAAAACAGCTTGGATAAAATAAAAGAAAAAAATGCAAGCATAATTCTTATAAGTCCTGAAAATCAGGAAAATATTCAGAAAACCATTTTAAAAACAAATGTTAGCATTCCTATTTTACATGATAAAAACTATGAAATAATGAAAAGTTTTGATGTGGATTTTACACCTGGAAAAAGTTTGCAATTTATTTACAATCATATTCTAAAGGCTAATCTTAAAAATGCACAGTCTGATGATACTCAAACCTTACCCATACCGGCAACTTATATTATTGACAGTAATGGAACAATTATTTTCCGACAATTTAACAGAGACTATAAAAAGAGATCAAAAATTAAAGATATACTAAATCAACTGTAACAAGTGGTTTCATTAGATCAAAGTCAATACCATATCATATTTAACACAAGAATGATCCTATTTATTATAAACTTCCCTAACTTTTTTAAACAAATTTGAGGAATACACAAAATCAGTTACAGCCTCATTATCTGTTTTAAAAATAGTTCCCATACTCCCTTCCCATTCTTTTAAACCATCTTTTAAAAAAAGGATCTTTTCACCAATTTCCATAACTGAATTCATATCATGTGTATTGATAATGGTTATCATCTGGTATTCATCTGTTATTTCCTGAATCAGATTATCAATAACAATTGCAGTTCTGGGGTCGAGACCTGAATTAGGTTCATCACAAAACAAGTATTTCGGGTTCATTACAATAGCACGTGCTATAGCAACACGTTTTTGCATTCCACCAGAAAGTTCAGCAGGTAATTTATGAGTTACATTTTCAAGATGTACCCTGTTTAAAACAAAATTTGCTCTTTCACGCATTTCCTCATAACTCTGATCGGTAAACATCTTTAACGGAAACATAATATTATTTTCAATGGTCTCTGAATCAAATAAGGCACCACTTTGAAAAACCATTCCAATTTCTTTACGAAGATTTCTTCTTTCTTTGGTGGTCATTTTGCTGTAAAATTTCCCATCATAACAAATATCTCCTTTATCCGGCTCAAATAATCCCAGTAAACATTTTAAAAAAACTGTTTTTCCTGAACCACTTGATCCAATGATCAAACTAGTAATACCTTTATCAAATGAGGCTGAAACTCCCTTTAAAACATGTTGCTCATCAAACGATTTATGTATGTTTTTAACTTCTATCATTTATCCTAATAGCATTTGGGTTAAAAAATAATTTAAAACTATGATCACCACACTCGTCCAAACTACAGCTTTTGTACTGGCTTTTCCAACATCAATTGAGCCTCCCTTAACATAAAAACCGTAATAAGACGGAATAGTCGCAATCAAAAAAGCAAAAACAACAGTTTTGATTAAAGAGTATTGAACCAAATAAGGCTTAAAATCCATCCGAATTCCTTCAACATAACTATCTGATGTAAATAAACCAGTTAGATTTCCGGCAACATAACCACCATAAATACCTAAAAACATTGCTAAAAGTACTATAAACGGGTAAAAAGTAACTGTTGCTATTACCTTTGGCAGAACCAGATGATTCAAAGCATTTACACCCATAACTTCCAAAGCATCAATTTGCTCAGTAACACGCATAGTTCCTATACTTGAAGTAATATAAGACCCCACTTTCCCTGCTAAAATAACAGACATAAAAGTAGGAGCAAATTCTAATATTATAGATCTTTTGGTTGCAAAACCTATTAAATATTTTGGTATCCAGGGATTATCAACATTCATACCTGTTTGAATGGCAACAACACCTCCAACAAAAAAGGAAATGAAGGCAACAATTCCAATGGATTTTAATCCAAGTTCTTCAATCTCTTTAAACAGATTCTCTCTAAATATCAACCATTTTTGAGGCTTTCTAAAAACCTGCCCCAACATGAGAAAATATTTACCTACATTTTTTAAATACTTCATATAAAGTAACTAGAATGCTAAAATATTAAAAATTGTTTTAGTTGAATTGTCAAAACTTAAAAATTTTATTTAATTTGAGTTTAAGAAGATAAATAATTTATTTAAAAAAAAGAAAATACAGGAATTATTAAAAACAAAAAACTCTCTGTTTTCACAGAGAGTTTTCCTCTTTAACAATAACAATTTTCC
>JAUVCP010000274.1 GCA_030590765.1 Flavobacteriaceae bacterium
TTTGCAAAAATAATGAAAGAATTCTATTATTTATCAAGTTCTGCAAAATAACGAAAAAAACAAATGGCAAAATCATAAAACCTTACCATTTGTAATTCTATTAAATATATTTAATTGAAATTATTCTACCCATTCTGCAACAAACAGGTTGGTTTCGTGTGTCCCTCCATTATTTCTGTTAGACGAAAACACCAATTGCTTTCCATCAGGTGAAAACATTGGAAAAGCATCAAATACGCCATCAAAAGTAATTTGTTCCAATCCGGTTCCATCTACGTTGATCATAAATAAGTTAAAACCATCGTGTTTTTCTTTATGATGATTGGTTGAAAAAAGAATTTTTTTTCCTCCCGGATGAAAGAAAGGAGCCCAGTTGGCACTTCCCAGATCTGTAATTTTTGTCAAATCACTTCCATCCACATTACAAAGATATAATTCCATATTGGTTGGCATCACCAATCCCCTAGCTAATAGATCCTTATATTCTTTGATTTCCTTTTCTGTTTTCGGACGGGAAGATCTAAATATCAATTTTGTTCCATCTGGCGAGAAAAATGCTCCTCCATCATAACCCAATTCATTGGTTACCTGTTTAACATTTGTTCCATCAATATTCATGGTAAATAATTCCAAATCACCCGAACGAGTCGAAGTAAAAACAATTAAATCTCCCTTTGGAGAAACCGTTGGTTCTGCATCATATCCAGGTTCATTTGTCAATTGTTTTAGCATATTTCCCTTAGTGTCAGCAACAAAAATATCAAATGTTTTGTATACCGGCCACACATATTTCCCATCAAAATCTTCTTTTTTTGGCACTACAGGACAATCCTTACTACCTAAATGGGTAGATGAATAAACGATAGTAGTGTCTCCTGGTAAAAAATAACTACAGGTTGTACGACCCAACCCAGTACTTACCATTTGTGGTTTTGCACCCTTACTTAGATCATCCGTTACATTCATGGTGAAGATCTGATCACATTGTAGATCCCATGCGGGATTTGTTGCCTGAAAAACCAATTTTTTACCATCAAAGCTCCAATAAGCTTCTGCATTATCACCTCCAAACGTTAGTTGCTTGATGTTCTTTAGGTGTTTCTCTTGTGGATAATGAACCACATTTACAACTTTTGTAGCCCCAGAGGCGGCATCTTCTTTTTTGTCATTTACATGCGTATTCTGCTCTTTTTTTGATTTACAGCTAAATAAAGAGATAGCAATGACAAAGAATAATAATTTAATTTTCATATTTGATTAATTTAGTGGTAACAAAAATAGCTTTTTAAAAGCTTATAAAAATATCGCTTAAAGCGGAAAAAATAACGATAAAAAACGAAATTTGATATTTATAATTGAAGATTAAGTTTTAATTTTGCAACCATTTGAAATGATAAAACATAAATATGGCTAAAATTGGTGAAATAGAATTAGGAGATTTTCCTCTGCTATTGGCTCCCATGGAAGATGTAAGTGACCCACCGTTTCGTACTCTTTGCAAAGAACAAGGTGCAGATGTGGTTTACACCGAATTTATTTCATCTGAGGGATTGATCCGTGATGCCGCAAAAAGTATCCAAAAACTGGATATTTACGAAAGTGAACGCCCCGTTGGCATACAAATTTTTGGAGCCAATTTAGAATCTATGCTTAAAACTGTGGAGATTGTTGAAAGATCAAAACCTGATTTTATAGATATCAATTATGGTTGTCCGGTTAAAAAAGTTGTAAATAAGGGTGCTGGTGCAGGAATATTAAAAGATATTCCACTCATGGTAAAACTCACAGAAGCCATGGTAAAACACACACATATTCCAATAACGGTAAAAACACGTTTAGGCTGGGATGAAGATTCCATTCATATTATAGAGGTTGCTGAAAGATTACAGGATGTTGGAGCAAAAGCCATTGCAATTCACGGGCGAACCAGATCACAAATGTATAAAGGCATCGCAAAATGGGAACCCATTGCAGATGTAAAGAACAATCCCAGGATGATTATTCCTGTTTTTGGGAATGGTGATGTTGATAGTCCGGAAAAGGCTTTACTCATGCGCGATCAATTTGGATTGGATGGGGCAATGATTGGCAGGGCAAGTATTGGAAATCCATGGTTCTTTGCTCAGGTAAAACATTTTTTCAAAACAGGAGAACATTTAAGCCCTCCAACAATTGCAGAAAGGGTAAAAACTGCCAAACGACATTTGGAAATGGCTATCAAATGGAATGGAGAACACACTGGTTTATTCGAAACTCGCCGTCATTATACCAATTATTTTAAAGGAATTCCTCACTTTAAAGAGTATCGCTTAAAAATGGTAACATCCGATAGCAAAGAAGGTGTTTCTAAGGTGTTTGATGAAGTATTAAATAAATTTTCTTAAAATCGTAAAAACTACTTTGATTGAAACAGCGTATTCAAAATCTAAATTCTAAAACAATATATACTCCTTTTTACTCTACAAGCCTCTTATTGATTCTCCCACTTGCAATTTTAGCAGCTATAAACCCAAGCACAACAATGGTAAAAACAACCAGCATAACGTTCATCAAATGAAACTCAACAGGATAGGCCAAAGTTTGTGTGATCATAATAAAACCATATTTTTTTTGCAGCAATACAAACGGGATGGCAATAAATAATCCTACTACTAAACCAAATAAAGTGAGTAAAAAACCTTGTAATACAAATACCTTTCTAATTTCTTTGATATCAGCACCTAAATGAAATAAAGTTTTTAAATTATCACGTTTATCAATGATCATCATTACAATGGCACCAATCACATTAAAAAGAGCAATTACCAGTATTAAAGTAAATACCAGATAAGAAACCAGGTTTTCAGTATTAAGCATTTTATAAAAAACTGAATTTAATTGCTCACGAGTCTGGATCTTAAATCTACCACCAAATTCCTTTTGAAGATCAGATTGCAGTTCTTTTATATTTACTTTTTCATTTGCCTTAATTTCAATGGCAGTGACTTGATCCGGTTTATAATTCAATAAATCTTGAGCCAAATCTAAATTTGCAAAAACATATTTTTTATCAATATCATCTGTTAATCTGTACACTCCAATAGGTTGAGTATTCACCTGACTAAATGCAGTTTTAGGACTTGTTATATATCCTTTTCCCGGTTTAGGAACAAATATTTTTAACGATTCTAAAAAATCATATGCACCAATAGATAAGGTATTGGCAATACCACTCCCTACAACAACAGTATGTTTTGCACTATAATTCAACCAGTTACCAAAATACACAGCAGTATCTAGTCTGTTTACGTATAAAAAATTGGTGTCAACACCTTTTATGCTTGCAACATGTGATTTATCATTATAATTTAAAAAAACACGTTCCTCAATTACTTTGGTATAGGATGCAATTTTATCTCTTATCAATAATCTTTGAATAGAATCAGTATAAAAAAAAGATTTTCCTTCCACGGAAGTAATCTTCAGGTCTGGATCAACGGTTCGGATAAAACTAAGGCTAAAGTACTTTAATCCTGAGAAAACTGACAAAACTACAAACAAGGCAATACTACTTACAATCACACCAAGTGTGGCAATAAAAGTGATTATATTGATTGCATTATTACTACTTTTCGAAAATAAATAGCGCTTTGCAATGTAAAATGGAAAGTTCAAATTTTATTTCTTTTTCTTTTTATTATAGATTTTTGAATTTCTGATAGGATCTTCATCTTCACCTCTTAAAGCAGACTCAATATGGTCAATATAATCTAAGGAATCATCAATGTAAAAAGAAAGTTCAGGCATTCTTCTCAATTGATTTTTGGTTCTAATTGCCAAGGCATGACGTATCATTTGATTATTTGCTACAATACCTTCAAATATTTCTTCTTTTTTATCAGACGGAAAAATACTCACATAAGCTTTTGTCTGTCCAAGATCACTGGTCACATGAACTTTTGTAACCGAAATTACAACTCCTTTCATTCCTTCTCTTGCAGCACTTTGTAAAATTTCAACCAAATCTTTTTGAATTACACCTGCAATTTTCTTTTGTCTGTTTGTTTCCATAATTGCAAAAATAAGATTTAATTACTTTAATTTTATCTATTCAAGAATAAAAACATATCAAATTATTTTTCTTGTTAAATAAATGGAATTAATTACCTTGCAGCACG
>JAUVCP010000253.1 GCA_030590765.1 Flavobacteriaceae bacterium
ACTCCGGCAAATCCAATTCCAAGATCAGGAAATCCTGCTGCTAAAACTGCACTTCCACAACCTCCTAATACCAACCATAGAGTTCCGATAAACTCAGCTACTAATTTTTTCATTTTAAATTAAAGTTTAGTTAAACAATAAATGCATCAACAAAATTGTTGATCATTGAGGTAATAAATTTAAAGAATATATTTATAACTAGAGCTGATAAGTACAACCTATTTCTAAATTACTACTATTATATCCATTATTTGGTAAAGTAATATTTAGGTTGGAGACATGCCTAATACTATACCTGAAATCCAAAAAGAATCTATGAATTTGATAAGACATTCCCAATCCAAATATATCAGAAAATGCAAAACCTGCATTCATTCTTTCAGTATCAGAGTCAGAATACATTGGTCCTACACTACCCAAAGCATAGGCACTAATATTATTATAGATCTTATATCTGGCAATTAAACCTAGATTTAAAACATATTCATTGATATACTTTTTTGCAATAAATTCTTCCCTTTTCTCTAAATAGTCATCACCTTGATCTGGCCTTACATAATACTCATTTAATAATTGATGCTCAGCCAGATAATAACTTGGTTCTATATTCAGTTCAAAATTCCACTTTATTCTCTCCATCATGAGATAATTAAATTGTAATTTATAAAACTGCACATCATAGGAGTAATCCTTCGAATTAAAAGGAAAACTCTCTTGCGTACCAAGTCCGGAATTAAATCCTAGTCTTATCTTATTGGTTTTCTGAGGAGTATCTTGGGCTTTCGCTTCGGAAAATATGAATGTAAGAGCCAATAATATTAAAATAATCTTCATTTTTTGCTATAACTGAACATTAATGACTTTTCACTTTCCATGAATTATAAAACACAGCAATTTCAACTGGTGTTTTCAATTCATTTTTTTCAATTTTAGAAATAATTTCCGGGCAATCCTTAAAGTATATCTCTAACTTCTTTTTCTTTAAACCAAAAATTCCTTGTGTAACTCTTTGCAAATAGTTTTCATCTTTTCGTTTAAACAACGGTATTTGATCGATATAATCGGAATCAGGATCTGTAATTTCCATTTGATATAAGGTAAGGTATCCTTTCAAATCTACCTTTAAAAATTGTTTTTCTCCATTATTCGGGTTACTGGAATATTTTTCATCAATCAAATATCCATTTGTTTGTAACCATAAACTTTCAAATTCTCGATTTCCCTGTTTATAACCTAATATCTGGTTTGGTTTGTATTTTCTTTTTTCATGGCTATTCTTATAATGTATTTTATCATATAATTTCCCAAAAGGAGGTGATTTTCTATCTTTTACGAATCCTGCAACAGTATCCTTACTATTTGTAATGATATATCCTGGTTCATAATCCTTTTGTGCGATTATAAATAAAGGAAAGAAGAGAGCAATAAAGAACAGCCGTTTTATATTTTTCATTTTTTAAAGATATCAAATAATTCTAAAGCTGTGAATATACTCCAAATTACTTTTCTGAATTATCAACTTCTTTTTTGATTACAGCTGGATTGCCGGCAACCATAACGTTATCTGGCACGTCTTTTACAACAACTGCCCCTGCTGCTATAATAGCTCCATTTCCAACATTTACCCCAGGACAAATTATTGCACCACCACCAATCCACACATCATTACCTATTGTTATTGGCTTGGCATATTCAAGTAAAGAATTTCTAGTTTTTTTATCTAAAGGATGGGTTGCTGTATAAATTTGAACATTTGGCCCCATAAACACATTATCCCCTATTTTTACTTTAGAAACATCTAAAATACAGCAGTTAAAATTTATAAATACTTTTTTACCTAGCCTGATATTATAACCATAATCACAATAAAAAGGAGGTTCTATCCAGAAGGATCTATCGTATTGACCAATCAATTCTTTAAATAACTTATTACGTTCTTTGATTTGATCATCAGTAAGACTATTTATTTTTTGAAATTTTAAACGAGCTCTATATCTTTCCTTTGACAGAATTGAATCCATCGGGTTATACAATTGTCCGGATAACATTTTTTCCTTTTCTGTCATTTGCATTGACATTTAAAAATGTTTTATGTTATTTCTTAATTCTTTTTACAAGATCTTCTCTTCCTATTTTTAATTCACGTCCAATGGGCTTGCCGTCTCTAAAAGTTTGTGTACGAAGGCTTAAATTACCAAAAGGAATTTCAAAAGGGGTATCATACTTTTTAGCAAATTCAACCGGATAAGTATTATCAATGGAGTAGAATATCGTAGTATTTGGAACAGAATTTTCTAATTTACACATTACTTTATCCCCATTTTTATATACCTCAATGATTGGATCAAAAACAGCTTTAGAAATATTATCACCTTCTTTATCAAAACGAACCATATTTCCCTCTGTTCTTCTTACAAAATCATCCCAGTTCTTATCTTTATTCTGACTCCATAAGGATTCCGCTAAAGCGAAAGCCCTTGGATAAGTCATATAAAATGCAAATTGCAAAGTAGGAATTGCTTCTGTCCATAAATTCCCCTGCCCTCCTAAAACATACTTTGCTTCAATTTCATCAGGAACAGGTTCAAATGAATAGGTTTTTTCCAGACTTAGACTTGCATAAATCCTATTTTCAACACTTACATCTCCCTGCATATAATCTAAATAAGCATAGGTCGTTGGCGTCATAACCACTTCATGGCCCATTTTAGCAGCTTCAATACCTCCTTTCATTCCTCTCCAGCTCATCACAGCAGCACCATCTGCCAATCCACCTTCAAGGATCTCATCCCAACCAATCATTTTTTTACCTTTACTACTAATGATTTTTTCAACTCTTTTCACAAAATAACTCTGTAACTCATGACTATCCTTTATTTCGTGTTTTTTCATAAATTTCTTTACTTCCGAGTTTTCTTCCCAATAGCCATGGTAGGCTTCATCACCTCCCATATGAATATATTCACCTGGGAAAAGCTGAGCAACTTCTGTAAAAACTTTATCTATAAACGTATAAACATTATCATCAATCGGATTTAATGTGTTTTCAATCAGCATTTTAAACTTACCTCCTTCATACCATTCTGAAAATTTATTTCCAGGACTAACATATTTAGGTTCTTTTTTTACAGAAAGTTCAGGGTAAGCTGCTAATACTGCCATACTATGCCCTGGAAAATCTATCTCGGGTACAATGGTAATATTTCTATCTGCTGCATATCGTACAATATCTTTAATTTGTTCCTGAGAATAAAAACCACCATAGGTTGCCTTTTCTCCCTCTTTGGGAACTGTTCTTCCTTCTCCAAATGTACCATGTCTTTCTACTCTCCAAGCTCCTATTTCGGTCAATTTAGGATAAGATTTGATCTCAATTCTCCATCCCTGATCATCGGTCAAATGCCAGTGAAAAACATTGAACTTGAATTCTGACATTTTATCCAGATATGCTTTGATTTCCTCTACAGTGAAAAAATGACGACTCACATCTAGCATTAAACCTCTCCAAGCAAAACGTGGATAGTCTACTATTTTACATGACTGTATTTCAATGCTTTGATCACTATTATTAGCTGCCGGAGTTAATTGCTTTAAAGTTTGTAAACCATTAAATATTCCTGCAAATTCATTGGCTTTTAACACAATAATTTTGTCATTTACATCTAATGTATATCCCTCTTTTCCTAAAGCAGGATCCTCTTTTTTATTTATCTCTATAGAAATAATATTTCCTTTTGCCTTTTTCTCAAAACTTGATTTGACACCTAAATTTGATAAATAACTCTGGAATACTTGAATACTTTTTATATTCTTTATCTCTTTGTTTTTCGATTCCAGTTTAACTGCATCATTAAAGATAAATGATCCATTTTGATTTTCATATTTTACCGGAACCGGTATGATATTGTGTTGCGCATTAGAAAATTGAAAAAGAAAAATAGACAAAATGACTGATAAATAATATTGTGATTTCATAATTATAATGTTTTGATTTTATATAAATATTTTACATGGTCTCTTTAAGCCATCTATAAAATTCTCTGTGCCAAACCAAAGAATTTTGGTAGTCTAATACCCAATGATTTTCCTCAGGAAAATATAATAACCTGCTTTTTATTCCTTGTATTTGTGCTGCCTGAAATGCTTCCAATCCTTGACCGATCGGAACTCTATAATCTTTCCCTCCCTGTATGATCATTATTGGTGTATTCCATTTTTCAACATGCTCAACAGGATTGAAAAGAGTATAACTCTTTTGTGCTGCTTTATTGTCTTTTTCCCAATACGGACCACCAAGATCCCAGTTCACAAAAAATAATTCTTCAGTAGTACCATACATACTTTTTTCATTAAAAATTCCATCATGTGAAATAAATGTTTTGAATCTATTATTATGAAAAGCTGCTAAGAAAAACACTGAATAACCACCGTAACTTGCTCCAATACAACCCAATCGATCATTATCAACATAAGGTTCTTTTGCAATATC
>JAUVCP010000202.1 GCA_030590765.1 Flavobacteriaceae bacterium
AAAAATAGTTCTTTAGAACACTTTGATAAAAGTATTACTTTACCTAATGAAAAGAATAATAGAAGTTACTTGAAGTGGTTATCAGTTGCAGCAATGCTCATCTTTTTTATAGGAATATTTTCTGTATATCAAAAGGATCTTAAAGAAAAAGAAGAGGCTAGAATAGCTTATGCTGAAACACAAAAAGCACTAAATATGATAGCGCAAACATTAAATAAAGGAAACAATGCAATTGCGCAGTTGCAGGTTTTCGAGAATACCCAGAATAGAATTTTTAAAACAAATGATTAAATAAACATTAAAAAATAGAAATTATGAAAATGAATAAGTTAATATTAGCAATGGCCTTAATAATAAGTCCGTTTATTATGAATGCACAGTCTCAATTTGATAAATTTGAGGATATAGATGGAGTAACTTCCGTAATCGTAAATCAGAAAGCATTTGCAATGATGAGCAAGATTGGTGCAGAATCGGATGATGAATATTTAAACCTGATCAAAAATATTACTACTTTAAAGGTTTTCGCAACTGAAGATACTTCTGTTTCTAAACAAATGGAAGTAGAAGTAAAAAGCTACCTTGTTAAAGCCAATTTAGAGGAGTTAATGAGGGTAAAAGATGGAAATAGCAATGTTAAGATCTATGTAAAAGAAGGGAAAAATGAAGATTTTGTAAAAGAATTATTCATGTTTGTTAAAGATGGAGATGATAAATCAGGTCATGCCCAAACAGTGATTATTTATTTAACCGGTGATATAGATCTGAAACAAATATCAAAACTTACTGAAAAAATGAACCTTCCAGGTGGTGAGCATTTGGAAAAAGTAAACAAATCTTAAATTAAAAGACATGAAAAGAATAAGTATATATATAACATCTGTATTAATTGTTTTGTCCGTTCTTATTTCCTGTAAAGGTGAACCTAGTTTGCAAAAGTATTATGTGGATAATCAGGACAGTGATAATTTCATAAGTCTGGATCTACCGGCAAGTTTGTTGAATTTAGGTGATGATGTTTCGAATGAAACTAAAGAAACGATGCAAAGCATAAAAAAAATGAATGTGTTGGCTTTTAAATTGAATGATAACAATAAAGAAGTATTTTTATCAGAATTAAAAAAAGTAAAAGCGATCATAAAAAATGATTCCTATAGTGAATTGATAAGGGTAAAACACAAAAAAGCAAATATCATCGTCAAATTTTTAGGAAAAGAAGATGCTGTAAATGAATTTATTGTTTTTGCATCAGATAACAGCAAAGGTTTTGCGCTAGCAAGAGTATTGGGAAATCATATGCAACCTGAAAAGATCATTAAAATGACAAAGGATTTGAAAAATATGGATGCAGATGATAAAGCATTCTCACAGATTAAAGGCCTTTTGGGTGAATTTGAAGGAAAATAATATATCAAAACAATAAAAAATAGGACTGTTTTAGTTAATTCTAAAACAGTTTTTTTTAACCAATTTTTAACGTTAAAGATGATTTTTAAAAACATATATTTGTTTTTTATAAACTAAATATTAGAAACTTATGAAACATCCAAAGTAAAAACACTATCATATATGATCATGGTTGTGGATTGATGTTCCAAATGAATCTAGATAGCTATTGGGATAAAACAATTAAAAATTAACAGATGAAATTAAGAGTGTTATTTATTTTTCTTTTTATGGGGGTGTTTGTTGGAACTGCACAAGATAAAAAGGAGATCAATTCAATTTACAGAGCCGAAAGAGAAAAAATAAATGATTTGGTACATACAAAACTAAAAGTGAGTTTTGATTATGCTAAACGTCAGTTAAAGGGGGAAGCATGGATTACTCTGGAACCTCATTTTTATAATGTTGCCGATTTAGAATTGGATGCAAAGGCGATGCTGATACATAAAGTTTCCAGAGAAGGAAAGGATTTAAAGTATGAATACGATGGTAAAAAGATAAAGATAAATCTAGCCAATATTTATACTAAAGGTGATAAATACACTATTTACATTAAATATACTGCAAGACCGGAAGAAGTAAAACAGGCAGGAAGTGCAGCTATTAATGATGCTAAAGGTCTTTATTTTATCGATCCGGATGGAACAGATCCAAATAAGCCAACACAGATATGGACTCAGGGAGAGACAGAATCAAGTAGTTGCTGGTTTCCTACCATTGATTCTCCAAATCAAAAAACAACACAGGAAATCTATATGACTGTGCCTGATAAATATATTTCACTTTCCAATGGGTTGATGATCAATCAAACAAATAATAATGATGGAACAAGAACAGATTACTGGAAAATGGATCAAAAACATGCTCCTTATTTGTTTTTTATGGGAGTAGGTGAATTTAGTATTATAAAAGATAAATGGAAAAATATAGCGGTTGATTACTATGTTGAAAAAGAATATGAACCCTATGCTAAAGATATTTTTGGTCTGACGCCAGAAATGATCCAGTTTTATTCAGATTATACCGGTGTGGAATATGTATGGCAAAAATATTCTCAAATGATTGCCAGAGACTATGTAAGTGGAGCTATGGAAAATACAACAGCTGTTTTGCATATGGAAAGAGCCTATCAAACCTCCAGTGATATTATTGATGAGAATACCTGGGAAAATACTATTGCTCATGAACTTTTTCACCATTGGTTTGGCGATCTGGTTACAACAGAAAGTTGGGGTAATCTTACTGTAAATGAATCATTTGCAAATTATAGCGAGTATTTATGGCAAGAGTATAAATATGGTGCTGACTATGCAGATGCACACAGGAATAGCGAAATAAAAGGTTATATGAGTCCGGAAAATGAATTAAAAGATCTGGTACGTTTTCATTATAATTCACGTGAAGATATGTTTGATGGGGTCTCTTATCAAAAAGGTGGGGCAGTCTTACATATGTTGAGAAGTTTTTTAGGTGATAAAGCATTTAGAGAAGGTTTGAAACTGTATTTAAATGATAATAAATTTGGTACAGGTGAGGCACATCAACTAAGACTCGCATTGGAAGAAGTATCCGGCAAGGATTTGAACTGGTTCTTTAACCAATGGTATTACAGTAATGGTCATCCAAAACTAGATATAAAATACACCATAAGTGAATCAGCAAAAATTGTAACGGTTGAAGTGCAGCAAAAGCAAGATAATTTGTTTCAATTTCCGTTGGCAATTGATATTTATGAAGATACTAAACCAAAAAGGTTTAATGTTTGGATGGATGAGAAGAATAAATCATTTTCTTTTAAATTCACCAAAAAACCTCATTTGGTTAATGCCGATGCCGAAAGAGTATTATTAGCTGAAATAAAGGATAATAAAACTATTGAAGAACTGGTCTATCAATATAATTATGCTCCAAAATATGAAGATAGAAGAGAGGCAATTGAGGCAATGGCAGATAACCAAAAAGATGAAGCTGTCTTTAAAACTCTTGTTAAAGCATTAGATGATAAGTATTATGGTTTAAGGATATTGGCAATTGAAAATATAGATATTTCAAAAACAAATGCCAAGTCAGCAATTAAATTATTGGAAAAGATAGCGGTTAACGATAAAAAGACCTTGGTAAGAGCTGCAGCGATTAGCCGACTTGAAATTTTAGAGGATAAAAAATATATTCCTTTGTTTAATAAAGGTTTACAAAGTAATTCGAATGCGGTAAAAAAGAGTTCTTTGTTGGCTTTATCAAAATTAGATAAGGAAGCTGCTCTTCAATTTGCTTTATCGGTTGATAATAATCTGGACAAGAAAAGCTTAAAAGATGCTTTGATTCCGATTTATATTATAAACAAAACAGAATCTCAAATGCCATTTGTAGCAGATAATATTGTGGAAGGGATGTTTTTTGCAGATACTAGAGCTAAAAGCAATGCATATAAAGAAGGTTTTCAATGGGTTGCGGCTAGTGATAGCAAAGAAGTTACCGAAAATTTGGTCAACAATTTTGTAGATGCCGGTTTAAAATATAAGCAATATGGTGTAGATAAAATATCGATTCAGGTATTGGAACAGGTGCTGGAGCTCAAAAAAGAAGCAAATTTTTCCAATAAAGGAGAATTGATCAAAATTGTACAAGATGGTTTGGATAAGCTAAAAGAATGATGATCTAAAAAATCGAGATAAAAAAATCCCCAAAGAGAAATCCTTTGGGTATTTTTTTGTACAGCTATTTTTTTTGGTTGATGAACTCCTTAAAAGTTCCATCCGTATAAAACATCACAATCCTTTCAATGGTTTTTTCAGTCTGATGTGATGCTAAGATTTTCATGGGTTTGTTCAAGCTTTTTTCAGAACCTTGAATTTTAGTATTGATAGGGGTAGTGCTCTTTATTGGAAATTCTCCTTTTCCATTGAGCAACCAATACAATTCAATCTCATCAAATTCCTTGATTACCTTTAAAACAAAATCCAGACTTGGTTTATTTCTGCCCGATAATAAATGTGATATACTAGAACGTTTCACCTGAATTTTATCAGCAAAAGCAGATGGAGATAACAGGTAGTGGTCCATCACTTTTTTCAATCTCTCCGCAAATTCAGCACTGTTTATCATTGTAAATTGTAATTAGTTTACAAAAGTAATAATTTAAGTTTATTTTGCTACATAAAACATATTAAAAATTTAAATACATATGTATTACTTTAATTGTAACATTAGATATATGATGTTTACTATCTGGTAATAAACTATATATAATATATTATAAATGTTAGAACGCCAAGAATGGAAATCTTTTGTGATTGACTTTACAAAAAGGAGCATATCATTTACAATTGTAACAAATAATAGATAAAGAACGATTTACATTTGTAAATAAAGTATTGTTTACATTTGTAAAAAGAAAAAATCAGTTATGTTTGATATTGATAAATGGTATACAGATAATCATCAACAAAAATTAAAAGGGAGATACATTACTCTGGAAAAAATACTACCATTTATAAATAAATTGGATCCAGTTTTTGAAGTAAAAAATATAGGTAAGTCAGAATTAGACAAAGATATTTTTAGTGTTACTTTTGGAGAAGGGAGTAAAAATATTTTGATCTGGACACAAATGCACGGAAATGAAAGTACAGGTACAAAAGCTATGTTTGATCTTTTTAAGTTTATAGAAGAATCTATTGGAAAATCAAAAATTGTAGATAATATCTTTAAAAAATGTAAAATCACAGTAATTCCTTTGCTAAATCCAGATGGAGCAGAAGCATATACCCGGGTAAATGCAAATCAAATTGATTTGAACAGAGATGTGATCGATCAATCTGC
>JAUVCP010000380.1 GCA_030590765.1 Flavobacteriaceae bacterium
AAAAATACAGATGGATATAAAACAGATTGATTTAAAACAATTTTATAAAGATCAACGAAAGATTGAATGGAGGGCTGATATTAGAAAAGGCATGAAGACAAAAGAGCGAGTTGCAATGACTCGTACAAAAATGCTTGAACAGGATCCAAAGATCAGAAATAAAAATGGTAAAGAAGTAAATTTAGGTCTAACAGAGCAGTTAGCCATACAAGAAGCACGAAGATGTATTGATTGTCCCGATCCTACTTGTATCTCAGGTTGCCCGGTAAATATTTATATACCAAAATTTATAAAGAAAATTGAAATTGGTGATTTCCTTGGAGCAGCAAAAATAATAAAAGAGACAAATTCCTTACCTGCAGTTTGCGGTAGAGTTTGCCCCCAGGAAAAACAATGTGAAGCCCAGTGTTTTTATACTATCAAATTAAATGAACCACCTGTAGCAATTGGTTTTTTAGAACGATTTGCTGCTGATTATGAGCAAAACAGTGGAGAAATGACTACTCCTGAAGTTGCAGAAAGTAATGGTGTAAAAGTAGCTGCTGTGGGCTCTGGCCCTGCTTCTTTGGCTTGGGCTACAGATATGGCTCGAATGGGCTATGATGTAACTGTTTTTGAAGCATTACATGAAATAGGTGGCGTATTAAAATATGGCATACCAGACTTTAGATTACCCAATAAAGTTGTTGACGTTGAAATAAATAATGTCAAAGCGATGGGTGTTAAATTTGTAACTAATTTTATTGTAGGAAAAACTGCTTCGATTGAAGTTTTAAGAGAGCGTGGATTTGAAGCATTTTTTGTAGCAAGTGGCGCGGGTTTACCTCGTTTTATGAATATCCCGGGTGAAAATTATAATGGCATCTTTTCTTCCTATGAATTCCTTACCAGAGTTAACTTAATGGGAGCTGCAAAAGAAGACCATGACACTCCTGTTTCTTTGGGTAAGAATATTGCAGTTATCGGTGGTGGTAATACAGCAATGGATTCCGTAAGGATTGCAAAAAGACTTGGTGCAGAAAGAGCTATGATAGTTTATAGGCGTACCAGAGAAGAAATGCCTGCACGTGTTGAAGAAGTAGAACATGCAATAGATGAGGAAATTGAATTTATGAATCTTAACAACCCTGTAGCATATATTGCTGATAATAAAGGTAGAGTTAAAGAAATGGTGCTTCAAAAAATGGAATTGGGAGAACCTGACGAATCAGGAAGAAGGCGTCCAGTTCCTATTGAAGGATCTGAATATAAAGTACCTGTTGATGTTGTAATTGTGGCGGTAGGAGTTTCACCAAACCCACTAATTCCTGCAAGTGTAAAAGGACTTGATACAACAAGATGGGGAACCATCAAAGTAAATGATGATTTTCAATCTTCCATTGAAGATATTTTTGCTGGTGGTGATATTGTACGAGGAGGCGCAACCGTTATTTTAGCCATGGGCGATGGTAGAGATGCTGCAACCGGAATGGATAAGTATATACAAAACAAAATCAAAAAGTAGAAACTATGACTGATTTTACCACACAATATTTAGGGTTATACCTTAAAAATCCAATTATAGCAGCTAGTTCAAGCTATACAGGAAACATCAAACATTTAAAAGAACTTGAAAAAAGTGGCGTATCAGCGGTTGTTCTTAAATCTATTTTTGAAGAAGAGATCATCAATGATCATCACCATAATATGGATATGGATGATCGATTCCATAGCAGTCTTGAATTTTTGGATTATTATGATTATGATCTAAAAAAAGAAAGTGTTGATAAATATATACAATTGATCAAAGATGCAAAGAAGGAGCTTTCAATCCCTGTAATTGCAAGCATCAATTGTGTGACGTCTCAGGATTGGACAGATTTTGCTGTTCAATTTGAAAAAGCTGGTGCTGATGCTTTAGAACTTAATATTTTCATTCTACCATCTGATAATCAAAAAACAGCTCAGGACATTGAAGATGAATACATAAATATCATTTCTAAAGTGAAGTCGGGTATTAATATCCCAGTTGCCGTTAAAATGAGTAGCTATTTCACCAATATTTCTGAAATGATTAAAAAATTAGATCAAACTGAAATTTCAGGGTTGGTTTTATTTAATCGATCTTTTAGTCCAGATATTGATATTGATAAAATGGAAATTTCATCTTCCAATATTTTTAGTAATCCAAATGATTTTACATTACCATTGAGATGGATTGCGTTAAACTCAAACAAAGTAAATTGTTCACTTGCAGCATCAACGGGTATTCACGATAGCTCATCCGTAATTAAATTATTACTTGCTGGTGCCGATGTGATTCAATTAGCTTCCACTATTTTTATCAATGGACCAGAGCAGGTTACCAAAATATTAAATGAACTCGACAATTGGATGAGTAAGAATAAATACTTAAATATTGACCAATTCAGAGGTAAGTTGACCAATGATAATAAAAATCCGGCGGAATTTGAAAGAGTGCAGTTTATGAAGTATTTCGGTAATAAAAAGATATAAGATTTACTTAATTTTCATTTTGAAAGAAGAAGTTGTCTCCAAAAAAAGCAACTTTTTTTTGAACTTCAATTATTATTGTATTCCTCTGAAACTGATAACTGCAACTATTATATTAATTAAGTTACTTTTACAAGATGTTTAAAAGTAGGTTATCCCAATTCGAATTTGTTTCCTTAATGGCATTTTTAATGTCAATTGTGGCACTGGCAATTGATGCCTTGCTTCCGGCGATCAATCAAATTAGCAGTGATATTGGAATTCAAAATACAACAGATAACCAACTTCTAATCACC
>JAUVCP010000171.1 GCA_030590765.1 Flavobacteriaceae bacterium
TGTGCAATATAAATAGTATCTGTCAACTTAAGGAATTCATTTGAAAACTCCATAATGTCTGGCAAATTCATCAATTGTACATAGGTTTCACTAAAACTTGAAATTTCAATATTCAAATTTGGATTGATCAATAATGGGCTAAACTGCTTATTCTTCTCAGCCGGAGTGAAACCTTTTAATTTTGAAAGATCAACAGTCTCTTTAGTATCATCAATTCTTACAAAATCCGCTTTTCGCATTTGTTCCATTTGCCACAACCAGAAATTATAACGATAAACTTCTGCATTACCTCTGTTCTCATTAAAGATATGACCATAACATTTATGAATCAAATTTTTAACCTCATTTTTATTCTGAACAATTTCAGGTCTGGATATACGAACTTCACGAATTAATTTACGCATATCTTCTGCTGCCATTTGAGGACCAGTAATTTCCTTTCCTTTTCGGCCAATGTCTGTACTTAAAATTCCGAGTTGAATTTTCTTTCCTTCCCCTGTTTTAAGAACTTCCACCAGATTTTTTTTACCATTCAATTCACCTTCTTCATCAATAAAAGGCTGACCACTTGGTGTACTTGCCAATGCATCAAATATTTCATTGAACATTGCCCGGTCAATTATGGTATTAATTTCATTCTCCTCATTAAGCCCTAAAGCCGTAAATCTGTTTTTAATAATATCAAAACTTACCTCTTTAATAGTAAATGACTCATCATTTATAACAAACTCTTTACCCGTAAATATTTTATTCACGATGCCATCTAAATCAATTCTATCAATCATTTTATAAGAGGAGCACATAAAAAACTTCCCTGTAAAGTCATCTAATTCCCAGTCAAGAATATCGTCAATATAACTTCCATGTGTATCTAAAACATCTACGATCTGTTTATCGCCAGGATAGCGTAATAAAGTGCGCTGGAAATGTGGATTATCACCACTGGTTGCTTTTTCCTTACGCTCTCCATGTGAATCACGATACAGAATAAAATTCTCCGGATTATCATATCTGGTAATTCCGGCTTCTTCACGCGCGTAATTACTTGCCGTTAAAATGATATCAATTTTGTATGGCATACGCACATCACAAAGTCCGCTAATGGTACTTCGTGAATTCAGATCTTCCACGTTACTATCTGCACTGCTTTCAAATAATGAATAGTAGAATTTAATATACTCCGGGTCAAAATCTGTAACACGACTAAAATCTCCAACTTCAGTTCCTATTCCGTAAAGATTTCCTTTGGAATCAGGGAAAACGTGGAACATATCGCCTGCAATTGTTTTGATAGAGCGAATTCCGTTAAGATTTTTCTTCATCCATTTCAACATCATTGCTGCCAGCATTTCAGATTTTCCTACACCACTATCTCCTGCAATTTGTACCACAAAAATGGCACCATCTTCCTCTTCAACTGCAAACATAGATCCATGCACAGGAATACCTCCCATTTCTTTCACCTTTTCGTTCATCACCGTTAAACGTGGCTTTTTGATATTACCGTAATAATCACCTTTTTGTGTTAATGGTGTAACAATGGTTTTGATATTTCCTTCAGGCCCTTTGATATCAAAATAACCTACTCGTGGAAATGAAATAGCTTTTGCAGGAGCTCCATAAAAACAAATGGTATCCGGAACAAAATTCTTAACCTCTTCTAATGACACATCCTGCAGATCAAGCAAACGGTAATTGTCTGCCATGTACTTCATATATGATTTATGGAAAATAAACAATTCGTTCAATAATCCACCATTGAATATTTTACAACGATAATCGCCCATATCCATTGTGTTGGCCAGTTTTCTTAACCTGTTTACAAAAAATGAGCCTAACGGGCGTGTATCAAGTATCTTTATATATTCATTTGATCTTTTATCAGATAATGTCAAAGATTTCTCTTTCACTTTTTTATCCTTATCATTTTCTACTCTATCAATTCTATGGAAAGGATATTCTCTCTTTTTTGCATCTGTTGCTATTCGGGTATGTGTTTGAATGTTTTTTTCTGCTCCAATCACACCACATTGATTCATGATATCTGCAATCCATTTTAATCTACCACTATCATAACTTTCCAATGGATGATCTTTTAAACTATAATTATTATGAATAGTAATACCGTGCTGAACCATTTCATTGATCGCTGAATTTTGCTGAGCAAATTCAGCTTCCGTCAATCGCATGATTGAATGGGTATACCTGTCATAATGCTCATTGCTCTTGGTTTGATTCATTAAATTGATAACGAACAAAGTAAACAATCTCACTTCTTTATGAACATCATCGGCACCAATATTCTGCTCTCCACTTTCGAGAACTCTGGTCCAAACCTCTTCAATTTCTCTTGGTAAAGATCTATACAAGAAATCACCAATGATTGTTTCCATTTCAATGTCATCAACCACTTTTAACTGTTCATTGAATCTACCTAAAAGATCAAGGATATTATTTTTAAAATAGTCTTTTCTGTTAAGAAGATAGAGGTAAGTAATCTTATCAACCGGACAAACATTCGCACTTGTTAAGTTATTTTGGATCAACTTTTCAATTTCACCAAAAACCTTTTGCCCAAGGATATTGTTTTGATCAATGAGATCATTGTAAATTCCTGAAGTAATATTTTTAATAAAATAGTCAACATTAATATCTGATACTTTCTTGCCTACAACCAATTCAAATTTTTCAATACCGGATTTAACCAGTTCAACCAATGCCGGTTCAATTTGATACTTTTCAAACGGAAGATTAAAATGAAGCATCAACTCCTGGATATTCTTACGTAGTAAAATATTTATTCCTTCTAAACGAGCAATGTCATCATTATTTCTTTTTGAGCTATTGATCGCCAATACTTTAGTCTTACTTGGTGAAAATAAAACACTTTCCATTTCAAGCAATATTTCAGACATGATAATATTATCTTCCGGACCATCAATAACATAGTCTGTTGGTTGATAATCTAATTTATTGGAAATATATTTCAACAAAGTAGCTTTACCATAACGAGCCAGAACTGTTCCGAAATCAAGATGTTTGATCATTGGAATACTTTTATAAACCTGTGGCAACAGATTTTCATATACCGAAGTAAAAGCTATGCTCTGGATAAATTCTGGAAGTGTTGCACATTTACCTACCTCTTCAGAAAATTCAATTACTGAGTTTTTTGAATCACTGATGGTATTGATGCTAACACCACTCATTTTAGGGGAAGCATTGTACAGTACCCACAGATTATTAATTCTAAGTGAATTATTTACTGGTTTACTCAACGTTTTTATCACATTGAAGTCATTCAAAACCTTGCTTATAAATTCTCTGTCAGAATTTGTTGAGAATATTTCATCCAATATCTCATCTGTACTTAATTCTCCTTTTGAATCAGAATTTTTAGCATTATAAAACTGTACCCAGTAATTTAATACGATCTCTAAAGCATTTTTAAATTCCTGTCGGAAAATATCATAGCTCTTAGCAGTTCCATCCAAATAATCACCCATAGAGAATCTTAAAAATCCTGTTTGGTAGGGAATTACTGCAATACCTCTGGATTCAGCAAGTTTCTTGGTGAATTTTTCAAGATCCTGATAAGAGAAAAAATGTTTTAATTGAATATTGAACAAAAATGAACCATCTGATGCGATAATTTTTGCGTGTTCTTCAAACTCTCCTTTTAATAATTCAGTCGCCGTTTCTTTGGCAATCTTTAAGCGAAGTAACGCTTCATTTCTAAAATTTTTGTTTACACGAAAAGTATTGATTTCCGTTACCAGTTGCTTTTGATAGTACTTAAAGAAAGGTTCATTCTTATATTTAAAATCATCAGGTAATTCCAATACATCCAGCTTATCAAGTGCTACCAATTCATTTAGCAAAAAGATATGCAATGGAGATCCTTCAAAAGGTGAAAACCGCAGTAATTCTTTTGAATTTTTCGTTTTTTGCTTTTTATTATAACTTTTAATCTCAGCAATGATATACTGTTCTATTCTCAGTTTGATCTTATTTCGAGATGCGTTTTTTGGCAAACGCTCTTCCAGATTATCTTTAATTGATTTGGCAAGCTGTGCATTCTCAAGAATATTAACCAGCATAAAAAGAGAATTTGTATTCCCGTTTTCTATACTGTTTTGTTTTCTTGCAAAGTCAATAACTTCCTTCTTAGCAGGTGTTGCAATAATAGATCCCAGCCTGTCTCCTGTCGCCCCAAGATTTTTGGTTGTTGAAATTGATGAAACCAAATTCATACGTGCATATTGCTGATGCAAATTATTCATTACGTACCTGGAAATAGTTCGCCATTTTGGCTCATCATCACCTCCTGATTTTATCGAATCATTATAAGCCTCATCTAAAAACAAGGTAATTTTACTGCTACTGATAAATTTAAGGAATCTTAAAAGCGTTTGGTTATTAAAATCAGAATATCCCGAAGGATTTGCCGGATCATTGATCACAATAGTCAAATTTTCACAAAAACTATCCCATAAATTACCTGATTCATCAAATAACTGGAATGTTTTTTTCATTCGATCTAGCCTGCTGGTCAATCTATCATAATCAATTCTTCCTTCCTCATTGATACCAATTTCCAGATCAAACGGATTGATATCAAAACGATCTGTTGGGAAAAGATCCATATATTCCCATGAAGAATATTTGTTAAATAAAATATATGGTTTTAATACTTTATCTTCTTTACCAAACAACACATCACGAATGATCATTTGCACATCATCAGAAATAGATGTTTTATTCAAATTAGATAAACTGCTTAAAAACTCCTTAACAGAGTCTTTATCTTTTTTATTTAAAGCATCATACTTTTCATAAATACCCAAATCAATCAAAAAATTGATAAAACGACCCGTATTATCTGAATCGTTCTCTGCTTTTATTAAATAATCTTTATACTTTTCTAGAAACAGATTGATTCCAAAATTTTTATGAAAATGGTTATTTAATGTTCTTTGATAAGTATTCGGAATGATATCTAAAATAATTCTGCAACGGTTTACAATAGATTTGCTAACCGGTGTTAATTTTCGTTGCAATAAATATTCACCATAGGTTTTTATTTGATTTCTACCACCTCCTTCAACAATAGTAGCTATTTCAACATTTTCATTTTCAGCATAAAAATACTTTTTTGTTCTTTCTTCAAATTCCTGGATCAATTTTCTGTTCTGTTCCTTTAGGTTTTCAGGCACAGTACAATTCAAAATCATTGTTAAATAGTCACGTAATTTTTCTAATGCATATTTATCTTTCAATATCTGACGAGAAAACTCATCAAATTTGAAAAGCACAATGTCTTTTTCAAGATTGTTTGTTTCACCTAATTGTTCTTTTTTAAGCTGATCAATCTCCTTTTGATAATCTGAGATCTGATTTTCGATCAGTACTTTAAAGTGCCCCAGATTTTTGATGCTTACTTTTTCAAGGATCAATCGCAAATTCAACTGACTGTTTGCTAAAGCACCCAGTTTTTTGGTATGTACCTTGTTTAAAGTTTGAATGATCTTATTGTGAAAACAAAAAACCAGACTGGTGTTTGTACTTTTAGAAATGGCAGAAGAATCAATAAAGATCATTCTTGTTAATAACGGAAACCAC
>JAUVCP010000164.1 GCA_030590765.1 Flavobacteriaceae bacterium
ATCATGCTATTGTCATTGAAGTTGAATAAAAAAGTTATTAATAATCTGATAATCAGTCGATAATTATCATGAAGTTGATAGAGCCAATCCGTTAGAAGAAATATGTGTAATACAAAAAAAATAAATAATAAAGTAGCAAGAACAATAGCGGATCTAGCAGGTGAAGACGATATTTTACCTGATCATATTGCTGAGGCCATACAATATCGTAGTTTGGACAGAGAAGGTTGGTTGGGTTAAAATTGAAATTAAAAGTGAAGTTTTTCAGAGTTAAATGTATTATTTTTGAGGTGTAATTATTTCTATTTCAATGGATTTAGTATGGAAAATTTAATAAGGATCAAGCCTCATCATTTTATTGATGTGATCACTTCCTTTTCTGCGAATGAATTGGTGATAAAACCTCATAAGTATAATCATCATGTACATCTTGTCACAAAGAAAATTGTAGAAAATAAAGATTTAATATTGGAAATTGAACTGGGTGCAGATGATATTTGCATGCCTTGTATTCATAATAATAAAGGAATTTGTGATGATATGCTCGATATTTCCAACCGACCAAAAGTGCCTTCCATGAAAAGAGAATGGAATTTGATATTAGATAAACGCTGGTGTAAAAGATTAAATTTAGAACAAGGTGAAAGAATTACAGCTTTGGACTTTTGCATTCTTTTAAAAGATAGTTCAAATAATCTTTTAGAGATCTATAAAGAAAATGATAAGGAGAATACAGTTAAAAGAGAAATCAATTTAAAAATTGGCTTAAAAAAATATTTAGCTTCGAATGTCAATTATATAGAATTACTGGAATGACTTTATTCATTCACAATTTATTTTTTAATACCCATGATTCCACAAAGAACAATACTAGATAATTAATTCTATTTATGGTTTTCTTAATCATTTAAAATATTGTGTTAGGAGATTAGTGATTATAATATACTTTATATAGTGTTGATTAACTTTCTGTATATCAATAATATATAATTATTTTGTTATTAATTTTTTTATTCTTATTGATTCATATATTTCCTGTACCTTTAGAGATTATTAATCATTTGAAATTACTTTATAAATTTTTAAAAATGAAAAAATTATTATTATTTGTAATGCTGTTTGGCTTTCATCTGAGCTTATTATTTGCTCAAAATCCTTTAATAAATCTCCCTTCCTTAAATTATGAAGGAACAAAAATTGCATTTAACTATCAGGGAGATATTTGGACAGCCAATGTGGATGGAAGCAATATAAAAAGATTAACTATTCATGAAGGTTATGATACAAAACCATTATGGAGTCAAGATGGGAAGAGCCTTGTTTTTCAAAGTAATCGTTTTGGAAATTATGATATTTTCTCGATTCCCTCTAGCGGTGGGGTTTCAAAAAGATTGACCTATCATTCTGCAAATGACATTCTAACTGATTATATGGATGATGGAGAAATATTGTTTAATACCGGTAGAAATTTCAGACAAGTAGAGTGGGAGTATGAAATTCAAGTTATTAATGAGAAAGGAGGAACTCCTTATTTAAAAATGAATGCTTTTGGTTTTGACGCAGCTTTATCTCCTAACAAAAAATTTATTGCTTTTGTGAAAGGCCCTTGTAGAATTCAACGTGAAAATTATTATGGTTCAGCCAACAAAGATATTTGGTTATATGATATAGCAAACGATAAATATCATCAGTTAACAACCTTTGATGGGAATGATTTTTATCCTAAATGGGCTGATAATAATACAATGTATTACCAATCTTCAAAAAGTGGAAAATACAATGTGCATAAATTAAAAATATCTGATAAAGGTTTAAAATCAGGTGCAGATGAACAAATTACTTCTTTTACAGATATGGGAATTTTTTCATTCAATATCAATAAAAAAGGCAAGAAGATCATATTGGTAAAGGGAGATGAGTTGTATATAGTAGATGCTGCAACAAAGAATAAAAAACAAGTAAACTTAAATCTGGAGTCTGATTATCGTTTGGATCCTGTTGTTCATAAAGTCTATTCAGGGAATATGGATGAAATAGCTCCCTCACCAAATTCAAAATATACTGCTTTTGTCATAAGAGGAGATATTTTTATTACAGAAAACAACAAAGATAAAAGCAGATCAGTAAACTTAACAAATTCTCCTTCAAGAGACAGGATGGTGAGTTGGTTGTCAAATGAAGCATTGGTATTTATTTCTGATAAGGAAGGTCAGAATGATATTTATTTGTTAAAATCTGCTGATCCAAAA
Source organism: Flavobacteriaceae bacterium (assembly GCA_030590765.1). Taxonomy (GTDB): domain Bacteria; phylum Bacteroidota; class Bacteroidia; order Flavobacteriales; family Flavobacteriaceae; genus Lutimonas. Next base: position 2,250 of record JAUVCP010000164.1, read on the forward strand.
GAAAAGAATTTGTTCAAAACATTAAAAAGAAAAGTAATACGATTGACAAAGACTGATGTTGATGAAAGTGATCCAATTATTTCTCCTGACGGAAAAAGTATTTCTTTTATTCGCGGTAGAGGAGAATTGATCGTTTCGAATATATCTGCTACAAATGGTTTAAGCAATGAAAGGAAGCTTTTAAACGGTTGGGATACTCCTGCTGGAGTAAGCTGGTCTCCCGATTCAAAATGGCTGGCTTATAGTCTGAGTGATCTTGATTTTAATGAAGAGGTTTATGTTCATAAAGTAGATAACAGTATGAAACCAGTTAATATTTCTATGCATCCAAAACGAGATGCCATTCCGGTTTGGAGTCAGGATGGGTCTAAACTTGGGTTTTCTTCTTCTAGAAATAATGGAGATTCAGATGTTTGGTTTGTTTGGTTGAAAAAAGAAGACTGGCAAAAAACAAAGGAAGACTGGGATGAGGAAGATACTGATGACAAAGATGAAAAGAAAAAGGAGGATAAAAAGGAAAAAACTAAGACTATAGATCCTGTTAAAATTGATCTGGATCAAATTTATAAAAGACAGGTGCAGATTACTTCTTATTCCGGTGGGGAATTTGTAAAAGGGTTTTCAAAAGATGGTAAGACAATCTATTACAGTACGGGAGATGCAGGTAGAGGAAATGGAACATTTGAAGCGGATCTTTTTAAAATTAAATGGAACGGTAAAGATAAAAAGAGCCTTACCAGTAGTGATACAAAACCTCGTAATATTATTATGGATAAAGATTCTAAAAGTATTTATTACACTACAAAAGGAGGTAAATTAAACATAATTAAATTAAAAGATGATAAAAAGGAATCCTTGCCAATAAACGCATCAATGAATATTGACTATACAGCTGAATCTAATCAAATATTTGAGGAAGCATGGAGAGCGATTAATGATGGTTTTTACGATCCTAATTTCCATGGTCATGACTGGAAGGAGCTTAAAAATACATATAAACCATTAGCCATAAAAGCATCTACAAGGTTGGATTTTCAATCGATCTTTAACTGGATGTTGGGACAGGTAAATGCGAGTCATATGGGTTTACGTGGTGGAGAAGACAGGTTGGATCTTCATAAGGATAGAACCGGCTTGTTGGGGTTAACCATCGTTCCTCTGAAATCTGGAAATGTAAAAGTGCAGTATGTAACGAAAAACATGCCAGGAGAAAGAAATGTAAGCAAAATACAGGTTGGAGATGTAATAACTGCTGTAAACGGTATTTCCTTATCGGATGGTAAGAATTTCTATAGTTTGTTTAATAATTTGAGCAATGAGAAGATCTATTTGAATATAACCGATGCTAATGGAGTTAAAAAAGAGCTTGTTATTCGTCCAAAATCATCAGATAGAAAAGAAAAGTATGAGGACTGGGTGCAGGAAAAAAAGAAATTGACCAATGATTATTCTAATGGAAAGCTTGGTTATATCCATATTCAAGGGATGAACTGGACAAGTTTTGAAGAGTTTGAGCGAGAACTTTCTGCAGCAGGATTGGGCAAAGAGGGTGTAGTTATAGATGTTAGGTTTAATGGTGGAGGATGGACAACCGATTATTTAATGGCAGTTTTAACCGTAAAGCAACATGCTTATACGGTGCCTCGTGGAGCAGCAAAAGATTTGAATGCAGAACAAAAGAAGTTTAAAAATCATTATCCTTTTAGTGAGCGACTTCCTTTAACGTCATGGACAAAACCGTCCATTGCCCTTTGTAATGAGTCCAGTTATTCGAATGCTGAGATCTTTTCACATGCCTACAAGAATTTAGGTATTGGATCTTTGGTTGGAATCCCAACTTTTGGTGCGGTGATCTCTACGGGCTCTAAAAGATTGATAGATGGGTCGTCTGTACGAATGCCATTTAGGGGCTGGTATATAAAAGCTTCAGAAAACAATATGGAATTCCATGGAGCTGTACCTGATTTTATTGTTAAAAATAATCCGGATAGCAAAGCAAAAGGGGAGGATCTACAATTAAAGAAAGCTGTAAGTGAGCTTTTACAACAACTTAAATAAATACTTTATATAATTGATGTAATTGTATAGATATTAAAAAGTTAAATATCCACTATAGAAATATTCTATAGTGGATATTTTCTTATAAGTGTCATTTTTAGCATGGGTTTTTGGCAATTTATAGTTTGAATATCAAGCTAGAACGCGCCAAAATAAATTTCAGCTACAACGTCATTGGAATGAATAATAGTGAAGCCTTTGAAGTATGTAAAAAAGAATTTTAGTTATTGATTGATATGAACACCATATCGCGATAAATCGTTTAAAAGTTGCTCTGTACTTTTATAATGAATTCCATTAATTCCCATTTTCTCTGCTGTTAGAATATTATCGTAGTTATCATCAATAAATACACAGTTTTCTGGTTTTAAACGATATCGATCTAATAGTGTTTTATAGATCTTTGGAAATGGTTTTCTGGTCTTTTCATCACCCGATACTATAATGCCATCAAAATGCTTAAAAAAGTCATAACGCTTAAAAGGAATATGAAAAGTTTCATGACTCCAATTGGTTAGAGCATATAATTTGTGTTTATCCTGACGCTTTAAATTATATAAAACATCTTCTGTTTCCTTTATTACTCCACCAATCATTTCTTCCCATCTATCATAAAAAATACGAATTAATATTTCATGTTTAGGAAATTGATTAACAAGTATTTCTGTACCTTTACTTAAAGTTCTACCTGCATCTTGTTCTATGTTCCAATCAGAGGTGCAAATGTTGTTTAAAAACCAATCTACCTTTTGTTGATCACCATTAAAAACCTTTTTGTAAACATATTCAGGATTCCAGTCGATCAGCACTCCTCCCAAATCAAAAATGATGGTATCTATATTATTTTTCATAGTTCGTCATTTGGTTTTTCATTACTTTCCATTAAAAAGGCTTTTATAAAACCATCAATATCACCATCCATTACTGCATCAACATTACCTGTTTCAAAACCTGTTCTTACATCTTTTACCAATTTATAAGGATGCATTACATAATTTCTTATTTGTGATCCAAAATCAATTTTCATTTTACCTGCTTCAATGGAATCTCGTTTTTCGCGTTGCTTTTGCAATTCAATTTCGTAGAGTTGAGATTTAAGCATTTGCATGGCCTTTTCCCTGTTTTCCAATTGTGATCTGGTCTCAGAATTTACCACCATGATTCCGGAAGGTTTATGTCTTAAAATAGCTTTGGTTTCTACTTTATTTACATTTTGACCACCTGCTCCGCCCGATCTGGCAAAATCCCATGTAATATCTGCAGGATTTATTTCAATTTCAATGGTATTATCCGCTAAGGGATATACGTAAACTGAAGCAAAAGAAGTATGTCGTTTGGCATTACTGTCAAATGGAGAAATCCTTACTAATCTGTGAACTCCATTTTCACCTTTTAAATACCCAAAGGCATATTCTCCATCAATTTCAAG
>JAUVCP010000200.1 GCA_030590765.1 Flavobacteriaceae bacterium
GATATAATTGTCGCTTTTCTTTATGGCTTTAAAACCAATCGTAATCACAATAGGTGAAATAAAAAGTAATGGTAATGAAATTGCTAGATATTTTACACCTGTTTTTAATAAAGTTCGGGGTTCTTCAATTTCAAAATTTTCTTTTTTTTGATCTGGTTTCATATTTTATTCCAATAATACTAATGATCAGTAAATATATGAATTGATTTATCAAACCAAAAAAAAGCGAGAATTTAATTCTCGCTTTTAATAGTAAGTAATAGTTTTATTTGAATTAAGAAATTGTTGCAATGATACTATTCAAAGTGTTACTTGGTCTCATTGCTGTTGTAGCAAGATCTTCATCAAAAGAATAATAACCTCCAATATTAACAGCAGCTCCCTGAGCAGCATTTAATTCATCAATTACTACTGTTTCACTATCTTCTAGTTTTGAAGCAATACTATTAAATTGCTCTTTTAAAGCTAGGTCTTTATTTTGTGCAGCTAAGGCCTGTGCCCAATAAGTTGCTAAATAATAATGACTTCCTCTATTATCCAATTCGTTTACCTTACGGGAAGGAGATCTTCTGTTATCCAGAAATTTATCAGTCGCTTCATCCAAAGTTTCCGCTAACACCATGGCTTTAGGGATGTCATAGTTTTCAGCTAAATGTTCCAGTGATACTGCTAATGCTAAAAATTCACCTAGTGAATCCCATCTTAAATGACCTTCTTTTACAAATTGTTGAACATGTTTTGGAGCAGATCCACCTGCACCTGTTTCAAATAAACCACCACCATTCATCAAAGGAACAATAGATAACATTTTGGCGCTGGTTCCTAATTCTAATATAGGAAACAAGTCAGTTAAATAATCTCTTAATACATTTCCAGTTACTGATATGGTGTCTAATCCTTTTTTAGCTCTTTTTAAAGTGTACACGGTTGCATCTTTAGGAGCCATGATCTGAATGTTTAAACCGCTTGTGTCATTATCTGGTAAATAGGTATTAATCTTTTCGATAATTTGTGCATCATGAGCCCTGTTCTTATCTAACCAAAAAATAGCAGGTGAGCCTGTAGCTCTTGCTCTGTTTACTGCAAGTTTAATCCAATCTTGGATAGGAGCATCTTTGGCCTGACACATTCTCCAAATATCTCCTTCTTCTACAGCATGTTCGAATACAATATTTCCAGAATCATCTGTAACCTTTACAACACCATTGTCTTGTATTTCAAAGGTTTTATCATGAGATCCATATTCTTCAGCCTTTTGAGCCATCAATCCAACGTTGGAGGTTGTTCCCATTGTGGCAGGGTCAAAGGCACCATGTTCTCTACAAAAATCAATAGTAGCTTCATAAACTCCTGCATAACTACTGTCAGGAATTACAGCTTTCGTATCCTCTTGATTCCCTTCTGCATTCCACATTTGTCCTGAAGTACGTATCATTGCAGGCATTGAGGCATCAATAATTACATCACTTGGTACATGAAGGTTGGTAATACCTTTATCTGAATTCACCATGGCAACTGAAGGTCTGTTTTCAAAACAGGCTTTTATATCAGCTTCAATAGCTGATTTTTGATCTGCCGGTAAACTCTGTATTTTATTTACAAAATCACCAAAACCATTTTTAACATCAACACCCAATTCTTTTATGATTGTGCTGTGCTTGTCAAATACATCTTTAAAAAACACACTAACAGCATGCCCAAAAATAATAGGATCAGAAACCTTCATCATGGTAGCTTTCATATGTAAAGAGAACAATATATTTTTTTCTTTAGCATCTTTAATTTGTTCTTCAAGGAAGATTAAAAGAGCTTTTTTGCTCATAACTGTAGCATCGATTACTTCACCGTTCAATAAAGGTGTATTTTCTTTTAAAACTGTAACATCACCAGCCTTGTCAATAAATTCAATTTTAACATTGCCTGCATTAGAAACAGTAACTGATTTTTCATTTGAAAAGAAATCACCATTTTCCATTGTTGATACATGTGTTTTAGAATCGCTTGACCATGCTCCCATGGAGTGTGGATTTTTTTTGGCATAATTTTTAACTGCTTTAGGCGCTCTTCTATCTGAATTACCCTCTCTCAATACCGGATTTACAGCAGAACCTTTTACGGTGTCGTATTTTTTTTGTATTTCCTTTTCTTCCTCTGTTTTTGGATTTTCCAAATAATTAGGAATTGTATAACCTAATGCCTGCAATTCTTTAATTGCTGCTATCAATTGAGGTACTGATGCAGAAATGTTAGGTAATTTAATAATGTTTGCTTCTGGATTTTTTACCAGTTTTCCAAGTTCAGCTAAAGCATCTGCTACTCTTTGATCAGATTTTAATTTATCAGGAAATAAAGCCAAAATTCTTCCTGCTAAAGAAATGTCTTTGATCTCAATTTCTATACCTGAAGATTTTGTAAAAGCTTCAACAATTGGTAAAAATGAATAGGTAGCTAAAGCCGGAGCTTCATCAGTTTTAGTGTAAATAATTTTTGGTGTTGTACTCATAATATATTTATCTTATAAAAGCTGTAATTGTCACTAATGTACATGTGTACAGCTTTACTTATTAATTTAATTAATGCGTAACAAATATACTTTTTTTTATAGAAAAAGCCATTTTAAACAGTGCTTAAAATGGCTTTATTTTGAAGATGAGTTTTCTAAAATATAGTTAGAAAAAACAACTTCTTAAAATAGTTTGGTTAGGTGTTAATAATATACCAAATGGCTATTTTAATTATTTGATCTGTTGAAAAATTGTGTGCTAAATATTCTCTTTTGACAATTTTGTAACAGAAAATGGATGATATCCACAAAATCAAATCGCTTATGAAACTGAATTCATAATTTTAAGGGGATTGTTTCAAACAAACAAAAGATTCTTTACCAAATTTAAGTCTTGAAACTGAAATCTAAATACTTTGTGCTTAGTTATTTACTAACAAATAATGAACACAGGCTATTAACAAGTGTTGATAATTACATTTTTAGATTTTTGTTGTGTAGTAATATAAAAAACAATCTCCATAGCAAAGAGATTCTTTGTTATGGAGATTTGCCGAAACATTTTCTGTGAAAATTGTTATTAATTTCTTAATTACAACTTGTTGTATTGCTACAACTCTTCACAATTGTCTCAATTAAATACTTTAAATTATTCGTGAAAACCTTATCTCGACCTGAGTTTTAATAATATTTTCAATTTAATGTATTTAACTTTCGCAATTAACAATCTTTAAATTACTTTCATATTTATGCTAAATACTGTTGTTATTTATTGATAAGATTACCAATCACTAAACAAGGTTTAACCCTTATTCTAAAACTTAAATTTCAATCGATTTTTTCAATCCACATTTTGATTTGCACCTCCATGTTTCAATCTGAAAATTAATCTTCCTTCAAATTTCTACAACAAATATAAATGCAAAATTCTAATTTTCAAAAAAAAAGTGAAATTTGATTTTAACAAGTTATCAAAAGGTCTTATTAACAATTGTGAATAAAAAAATCCCATTTCATTTGAAATGGGATCTATTATGATAAGAGTAAAAAATTAAACTCTTTTCTCTTTGATTTGAGCTTTTTTACCTGTTAGGTTTCTAAAATAGAAGATTCTTGCTCTTCTAACTTTACCTTTCTTGTTTATTTCAATTTTTTGAATTGCAGGTAAATTAATTGGAAAAATACGTTCAACACCAATTGTACCAGACATTTTTCTAATGGTGAAAGTTTCTGAACTTCCATTTCCACGTCTTTGGATCACAACTCCTTTAAAGAACTGTGTACGTGTTTTTTTACCTTCTCTAATTTCGTAATAAATTGTAATGGTATCACCAGCAGCAAATTCCGGAATATCATTTTTTGTTACAAATTCTTTTTGTACAAAACTCACTAAATTTTCCATTATATTTTTTTTAATGGTTGATCAAATATCAACGTTCACGATTATCGTCAGAGGTTGATTTTGAGTTTGCAAATTTAATAAATTCTTTTAAATATAAAACCTTTAAAAGTAAATTATTTTATCTTTTCTAAAATGCTTTAAAACTGTATATTAGCATACAATCCATATTTATTATCTGTATAGGTTGGACTCACAACTACCTTAGTTTTTTTATTTTTAAAAGGATTCCAGTTTTTTAAAGGTTCAAATCTGTAAACCAAATCCGTAACAATGATTCCAATTCCGGCACCTACCAATACATCTGATACCCAGTGGTAATTATTTAAAACCCTTAGAACTCCAGTTGCGGTAGCAAATAAATATCCGCTATAAGCGAGCCATGGACTGGAATCAACAAATTCATGGTGTAAAACAGTAGCCATAACAAAAGCATTGGAAGTATGCCCGGAAGGAAAACTATAATGTACCCAGTCGTTTGGTCTTTGCTCTTTTGTAAGATTCTTAATTCCTATGGTGATCAAATTGTTGGCAATACCTGCTATGGCCAAATATTTTGTTTGGGTAAATACATCATTTTTGCTTTCAATTTTTAACAAATCAGCAGTATACATCATGATAGTTGGAACAAAAAGAAGATACTCATCCGCACTGGTATGAAAATCAGGAAATCTATCTTGAATTTTTTCCTGCATATTTTCTTTCCCAAAACTTCCGTTGGAATAATTGATGATCAATCCTGTTGTAATCAATGATAACGGAACTATAGATTGCTTTAAAAAGGACTTTTGATGTTTTTTCTCTGTGATCTGTAAACTATCTTTTTGTCCAATAGCATTTAAATGTAATAGAACAATTATAAAAAAAAGAAATGATCTGGTTTTATTCATCACCGTTATTTAATAGATCGGGTCTAATTTTTTCGGTTCTTTTTACAGATTGCTCATGTCTCCATTCTTCAATTTTCGGAAAATTTCCGGATAGTAAGATCTCAGGAACTTTCATGCTTTTATACGCTGAAGGGCGTGTATAAACAGGAGGTGCAAGTAAATTATCCTGAAAAGAATCGGTCAATGCCGAAGTTTCATCACCTAATACACCTGGAATTAAGCGAATTACAGCATCACATAAAACGGCGGCAGCCAATTCACCACCTGAGAGTACATAATCACCAATAGAGATTTCTTTGGTAATGAATTTGTCTCTCACCCTTTGGTCTACTCCTTTATAATGGCCTGTTAAAATGATCATATTTTTAGCGGAAGATAGTTTGTTGGCCATTTGTTGGTTTAGTGTCTTGGCGTCTGGTGTCATGTAAATGATCTCATCGTAATTTCTTTGTTCGAGTAATTCAGAAATACATTTGTCAAT
>JAUVCP010000349.1 GCA_030590765.1 Flavobacteriaceae bacterium
AAAAAACAATTAATTTTAAGATCTCCATTTAAAGATTTACCAAAACGGCTATGGGAAAAATTGGTACTCAGTTCTCAAATTAGGCCAGAGCAACGCTGGGCAGATGTCTCTAACAAACAATTAAACCAATTGGCAGATCAACTTACAAATTCTGTTTTTGAAGCCTATGGAAAAACTACTTTTAAAGAGGAATTTGTAACCGCTGGAGGAGTAGATCTCAAAGAAATTAACTTTAAACGATTTGAAAGTAAATTGCATAAAAACCTATTTTTTGCAGGTGAGGTTTTAAACATTGATGCCGTAACTGGTGGTTTTAACTTTCAAAATGCATGGACAGGAGGTTTTATTGCAGGAAAAACTATTGCTGAATATTAAAAATTATTCCATTTTTTTATATTCTCTCATTTGTTTGGTTGGTTCAATGATGGAATAACCTCTCCATAATTGATCATTAAATTGATCGACATAAATCATTTTTATAAATTCTTTTTGTTTAAAATCTTTAAATTGCTTGTTTGATATTTCTTTATGATCTAAAATCAACATCTCAACAGAGTTTTCTTCTCTTACATTTAGATTAAATCCTACTTTGATTTCATTAAGTTTTTTATCAAGTAAAAATCTTTTCTTTTTCTTTATTAATGATAAGTTTCTATCAACATTCATACTTGTGCCCTCCTTTTTTGAAAAATACTTTAATTGATAAGTTCCATGTTTTTTTTCAAAAGAGATAGATCCACTAAACATATTCTTAGAATAGCCTACTCCAAAAAGATTAATACTTATTCCCGTTTTACCTTCTGGATACTCATAATCAGCTCTCACCATAGCAAATGATTTTATAGCTATGTATACCCTACCTTTAAATTTTCCGCTTTTTTTTGGAACAAAGTCAATTACATAAACATCTTCCTCATTTACAACTGTTCCACCAACTAAAGTAAATTCATACCTACTTGTATGATGTAAAAATTCCCAATCTTTTTTGCTATCAAAAGAACTGTATTTTAGCAAATTATTTGTAGAATTTCTATAATACATAGTCTTAAATTCTCTTTCATTTATTGATTTTAAAGAATCCTTTCTTTCTTTATCTAACTCATTATTTATCTGTACCTTACCTCCAATAATTCCACTTTTTATTTTCCAATATTCTTTTTCTTTTGTATCGGCAAACATATTTTCAAAAATTGATTCCAATTGTTCAATATCCGCAAGGTCTTTATCTTTAAGACTCACCATTTTTATTGGATCAATTTTAAGTTGAGTAGAATCATTCTTTATACCAAAAAAATATAGATTACCTAAAAAGTCAGTATACGAAACCGAATGCCTTGGAAGTTTTCTCTCAATTAAATCAATCATTTTTTTATTTAGTTGAGAAAATGAGCTTTTTTTAAACTTAATATCAATTTTATCAATATCGGAAACAAATCTTCTACGAATAAAAGTTTGATTTTTACCAGAAGCTATTTTGTAATTAGAATATTGATTTTCTATTACTTTTTTTACAATGCTCTCTGGATTTAGATTATTGCTGAACACAAATATTTCTTTCAAATTATAGGTGTTCTCTTTTAAAAATATCACAGCAGAACTATCTAATTGACTAACAGTCAAATTCTTTGTTTCATAACCAATATATTGAAAACTAATGGTATCATTTTTATTAAGTTTTTCAATATTCAACAAAAATTGACCTTTTTCATTTGTAACTGTTCCTTTTTTATTAGATAAAAAAATGATATTAGCATATGGTAAAGCGGTTTTTTTATCAAGATCTAGGAGAACTCCATTTATCTCCTTGTTTAAAGAAATATTAGTAGAATCTAAATTTGTTTGTGAAAAACCAGCGGCAAATGATAAAAGAGTAAGAAATGTTATAAACTCCTTGCTTAATAATATACCTATCACTTTATAAGAATGAAAGTAGGGTTTCTTTTTAAAAGCAAAAAAGAAAAATTGATTATGCATAATGAAGGTTTTGAAGTTAATTCCAAAAATAACTAAATGCTGTACTTTAAAAAGCTTAAAATCATGTTAAATAACATAGAATTAACATTCTAACACTACTCATAAACTCACTATAGTTATAGGTAAATAAATAGTTTTCAATGTATTTATAAAATCCAATTAAAAATATATCCTGAAACAATAATACAAAGTGTTACCACTCCAAAGAAAATACCGATCAGTTTAAAGGTCATCACTTTTTTTAATAACATGGCTTCAGGTAATGAAAGTCCAACTACTGCCATCATAAAGGCAATTGCAGTTCCAATAGGAATTCCTTTGGTCACCAAAACCTGTACAATTGGTAAAATTCCTGAGGCATTTGAATACATGGGAACAGCTAAGATAGTAGCAATTGGAACGGCAAAGAAATTATCTTTGCTCATGTATTGTTCAAAAAACCCTTCGGGAATATAACCATGCATTACTCCTCCAATAGCAATACCAGCGATAACATAAGGCACCACCCCTTTTAATATATTAAGCACTTCATCCCAAATAATTGGTAATCTTTGTTTAAGTGTTTGTTTTTCGGCCTGGAAAATATCCTGTTCATGCTGTGCACTAACTAAAACATTTTTAACCCAGGGTGTTAAATGCTTTTCAAGTTTTAATTTTTGGAGAATCATTCCGGAAACGGTTCCTAATAATACACCACTTACAACATAGATTACAGTCATTTTAATACCAAACAATCCTATAAACAGACCGATAGCAACTTCATTGACCAAAGGAGAAGTTATCAAAAATGCAAAAGTCACACCAAGAGGTATACCACCTTTTACAAAACCTATAAATAAGGGTACGGATGAACAGGAACAAAACGGTGTAACAACACCAAACAGACTTGCCATTAAATATTCAAATCCATATAATTTTTTACGCGATAAAAAATTCCTAACCTTATCAATGGGAAAATAGCTATTGACGATTCCCATCAAAAAAATGACAACAAAAAGTAAGATCAATATTTTTACAGTATCATAAATAAAGAAGTTGAAGGCTTCTGCCATATGGCTTTCTGTCTTCATCCCAAAAAGATCAAACACCAGCCAATCGGCCATTTTTTGTGCCCAGTCAAACATTTTTTCTTAATTTATACTTTGACAAAAATTGAACACAACTGTATGCTTTTATATATATCTGCAAAGACAGTCCAAAAAGATTTGAATT
>JAUVCP010000077.1 GCA_030590765.1 Flavobacteriaceae bacterium
CATACTTTTCAAACAAAAATTTTGTCATTGAATTTAACTGATACTTGTCTGCTTCCTTAAATTCGTCATATTTATCTGGCACAATAACATATTTATACGCATCAAGACTATTCTGAGCAAATGTTAGACCAACAAACAGAAGTAGAATTCCTAAACTTATTATATTTTTTTTCATTTTAAAAATTACTTAATTTTTATTCTTCACTTAAAGGATTAAAACCCAATATCAATAGGGTTTTGTTGAATTTATATAATTAATACTACCACAAATTTAGTGGTAAATACTTCTAATTGTCATTCCGACAGAGCGACCATAGGAGTGACGAGGAATCTCAAGGAATGCCCCAAACTCAATGAATAGAATCGATCTAATATCCCGCTGAAAAAGCGGGATTAGTTCAACTAATAACTTTGAATTCATTGCTACGCAATTCTTCAAAGTTAAGTCTCACTAATAAAACATAAAATTCATTCCTAATTGAACAGATTGATAATTACTATCTTTCCATTTAGGCAAATCTAATAAATTATCGGCAGCTACATAAAAATTAAAGCTTTTATAATGAGTGGAAATTCCCAAACCAATATTTTTTGCAGAAAACTTATTATAGGTATAGGTAAACTTAGCAGTTAAATACCTGTTTATATCTGTACTCACAAAAGGTGTAACTGCCCATACCAATTTATCCGGTCTAAAAGCCATATAAGTTTGTAAACCAAACTCTGTTAAAAGAACTCTGTTAACAGGAGTTACATAACGTGAATTTCTATAAACAGAATTATATTTTTCATTGCTTGATCTTATGATTTGGTATTTGGCAGATGCATTGAATTTTGGAGCATGCACTGTAAAATAACTTGTTTGTATTGTATCAATTGGTATGAGTTGTGCTTTATAATAAGGATCTAATTTATCATTCCAATATGAAAATTCTGATCCTTCTACCGGATCAAAATACTCATCATCTGCCAAAATAAAATCATTTTTTACTTCATATTTCACAACTTTATTGCTGTAATTTATATAATCGAGATCTAAAAGGCTTGCTGTAATGATAAATTCATCAGAAGCGTGATATGTCAAACCCAAATCAAAACCAACTCCAATATTTCCATTCATAAAGAACAGACCTTTTAAAGCCTGAGATGCTCCATCAAATATATTGTCTCCTCGCGGATTTATCAATCCGGATGTACGAATAGAAAAATTCATATTATTAAAATTGTGTAAATTGACAAAAGTAGATTTGCTCAGGTCGTATTCTCCTCTTGTATTCGTAAAATCAATACTCAAAGAACCGGATAGTAGTTTAAAACGTGCACCAAGTGTTAGTTTATTATTAATTTTCTTTGAAATACCAATATGAAACACACCCATCAATTCACCTACTGAGCTTATTTTGTTAAAATCTAACGTATTATCATACTCTGGTTTCCCATCCTCATCTTGATCATCTCCTTTATAAAATAGATTAGTAAGATCTTCGGGATATAAAGAAAATCCATCCATTTTTTGCTGTATACCAAAACTCAAATAATAAGCTTCATTTTTTAACCTAAAACCTGCATTGATAATTTCTAATTGCTGATTGACCACAAAATAATCATCACTCTTCAAATTTTGATCGTAAATATTTCTTAGCATATCTGAAGTATCATCAGTATAAATGTTATTATAAGTAATATTCTTATTAGTCGCTCCTGCCTGAACAAAAATATTGGATAAAAAAGGCACTCCAAAGTGCTTATTATAATCTACTTCAGCACCGGGATTTAACAATAAAGTTTGTGGTAATTGATTAAAATCATATAAGATTTGATTGTTTTGCGCATACGAAAATCCACACCAAAAAAAGAGAAGAAAGTATAAACAGCTTTTACAAACCATGAGGGAGAATTATAGTAATATTTCTTTTTCGAGATAAATATACACTTTATTTAAAAACAAATGAAATTTTAACTTATAAATAGTTTTTAATCTGCTCTAGCTTTGAGACACTTATCACTTTTTCGGTTGCAAGCTCACCGTTAAATTCACAAAAAATGGTATGCATTCCTATATTTTTTGCGCCTAAAATATCTGCTTCAAAATTATCACCGATCATGATACTTTCTTCTACTATTGCTTTCGATTTTTCTAGTGCGTAGTGAAATATTTTGGGGTTTGGCTTCTTCACTCCTACCTCTTCTGAAGTAATGATATTGTCAAAAAAAGGTAACAAATTTGAGTTTTTCATTTTTTTATGCTGAACTTCTTCAAAACCATTTGTGATGATATGCATTTTATACTTTGGCTTTAAATAACTTAACAAATCCATAGCTCCAACAAACAAGGTATTATGATTTGGTAAAAAGTCAATATATTCTTTTGCCAGTGTATGGATTAATGTATCCGATATTTTATAGTTTAAACCTTCAAAAGCCTCAATTAAACGATTATATCTCAAATCAGCCTTTGATACTTTATCTTCTCTGAATAGTTTCCAGTATTTGTGATTTATAGGTTTGTATTTTAAAATAAAATCTTCAAAATTAACATCGACAGAATTCTTTTTAAATATCAGTTCAAATGTTTTCTCTGAATTAGATTCAAAATCCCATAAGGTATGATCAAGATCAAAAAATATATGTTTTATGTTCATTTGTATTATTTAAATAAAGAGTATTATTTTAGCCTACTAAAATAACCAAATTAATTGACGAAAAAGAAGCTGCATATTTTATTTTTAAACAGATTATCAAATTTTTTAATTTCTTTTTCAAATAGATCTGGAAATTATATTTTGATTGCATCGATAGTTTCTCGCCTACTTTCATTTTTCGCTTCATGGATTGCATTGCAGATAATACCAGATAAAGAATTAGGTATTGTGATTTTTGCATTTCAATTTATTCTATTTGTTTCACCCATTGCAAGTGCAGGATTGAATCAGGGATTGATCCGTTATGGATCATTTCTAAAAACAATTGAAGAAAAGAACAAATTGTTCTCATTCATTTTAAAAAAAGGGTTGCTTATAACAAGTTTATCTGCACTTTTAACCATTCTATTTACACTCATCTTTCAATTTAAAACACCTGAAACTTCATACTATTTAAGACTTTTATCCTTGGCTTTTATTACACAGTTTTTGTTTGAAATTCTTCAAATTCAATTCAGACTACAAAAGAAAAATAAAAAATTTGCATTTACAGAAATTATTTACAACTCAATTCTGGTAATCTTAATTTTTGTTTTAAGTTATTATTTAAAAGAACAAGGTTATGCTATTGCACTTATTATAACTCCTCTTTTAGCTTTTGTTTATTTTATAAAAGATATCGATTTTAAATGGTTCCATAAAAAATATTTCAACTTTATAGATTTTTCATTTTGGAGATATGGTTTTTTTGCAAGCATGTCAAATGTAACAACAATATTATTGGTTTCAATTGATATATTACTAATTGGATATTTAATGACAGACATGAAAATGGTAACAACATTTAAATATATAAGCATAATACCCTATAGTATTCTGTTTTTACCACGAGCATTTATGTCAACAGATTTTGTGATTTTTACCGAAAAAATTACCGATAAAGAGTTCATTTATGATTATATTAAGAATTATATTTTACTATTCAGTATTATTGGAATTGGATTTTTAATGATAATTTTTTTATTTGGAAAATTTATTCTATCCATATTTGACCAAGAGTATATCATTTATTTTTCAACTTTAGTTGTTTTATCAATAGGGATCATTGGTGTTTTAATTTTAAGAGGACTTTTTGGTAACTTGCTATCTTCTATTGGTAAAGCTCATATTAGTTTCATCATAATTTTAATAGCAATAATATTAAATCTAATATCAAATTATTTTCTAATTCCAATTTATGGAATTTTTGGAGCAGCAATTACATCTGCATTTTTAATGTGGTTTACAGGAATATTATGCATGGTATTTTTCTTTTATTATTTTGATAAATTTATCAAAAGTTTATAAAAAATATAGTTATGAGTAATAGGCAATATATCATCTAAAGAGTATTAATGAGAATCTCTATACTTTCTTCGGCCCATAAATATAATGATGATAGACTCTATTATCACTTTTCAAAATCTTTATCTGATAAAGGTCATATAGTTAATATTGTAACTAGTGACACTTATTTTGAAGAGGCCGGTAACATATCTATATCTAGTTTTAATGGCTTAAAACACACACGAAAAGGAAAAATAAAAATCTATATTAACAAGTTATCTCACTTTGATCCTGATATTATTATTTGTCTTGAACCTATTACCATAATCGCAGCCAAAAGGTATTCGAAGAATAAAAATATTTCTGTTATTTATGACATTACAGAATGGTATCCTTCAAAATATCAATTAAAAAATCATTTTTTTGCTTTACAATTTTTACTGTTCTTCTTTTATTTTTTTCTGTTTATATACACTTGTTTTTTGGTTGATGGTTTTATTTATGGCGAATACTATAAGGGAAAACTTCCTAAAAAATTATTCCCAAAAAAGAAAAATCTTCAAATATCATACTATCCAAATAAAGAATATATTGAAAGAAATACACCCGCTATTCAAAACAATTCTCTTAGACTATGCTATACAGGTTCTTTAAACACAGAAAAAGGGATAATTAATTTTTTAAATGTTTTAAAGGAATTGATTAACACAAATAATAAACTTGAAATTAATGTTAAATTCATTGGTGAATTTGATTCAAAAGACAAAGACATCTGCTTAAACAAAATTAGAAATTTGGATAAAAACATCCATGTTTTTTTCTTTCCATTTCAGGAATTGACAAATTATATTAAGCTAATCAATGATACAGATATATTTTTAGATTTAAGATCATTAGATCTTATAAATTCACACAGTCTTCCAATTAAATTATTTTACTTTATGGCTCTTCAGAGACCTGTAATCTACACAAACTTAAAAGCGATCAAAAAAGAAATTGAGATCAAAAGCTTTGGTTTTTTAGTAAATCCAAAAGATTCTAAAAAAATAGCCAAGATTATCAATACTTATCAAAATGACAATGTGCAGTACATTTCTCATTGTACCCGTGCCAAAGATTTGTTTGAATTAAAATATAATTGGAATGTTTTGGAAGGTAAGTTCATACATTTTATTGAAGGATTTAAACCTTAATAATATTCTGTCATACCAGAACTTTTTTAGTATACGAATAATACTCCTCCTTAACAGCCCCAAAACTTCTATAAAAATTGGCTACTCCCTCTTCCATTGAACCTTCAAAATCTAAAATGTAATTGGTGTTTTGATATTCTTTGATCAATTCATTAATAATAAATGTTGGTATATTATCTTTTTTAGCCAGATCTGTAGCAATTGGTAACAAATAGGTTATTCTATTTTTATCATTTAGCCACACCAATCCTGCTAATAATTCTTCGCTCTTATACACATTCCATATATGTACTGAACTATGCTTGATATTTAAAAGCTTTTGAAGTTTTTCATAAGAATCTCTATGTGTTTTATAATTGACATTTTGATTTATATATAAATCTAAAAAGTCTTCAACACTGCCATTTTTATCAATGATATAATCAGAGAATTCTCGCCTAATAATTCTTTTTTTGTTTTTATTATAGTTTTGGCTGATTTCCTCAAATGACTTATCCAAATTCAATACATAGTTTATTCTTTTTACAACATATTTACTTGAAAAATTATTTTTTGAATTAAAATTATAATCAACCAATACATACTTTTTAGGAATATGATCAATAAAATTATAAATCAATCTTTCATCCATATTGTCTTTTGAAAAAATCCCTAATTGTTGTACCCAAGGAATTTGGTAAATATAATTTAAACCATACTTTCTCCTTCTTGGCAAGGGCATCACAGCCTCATAATCATTTAAGACCAAAGCATCCCAATTATCTGCAACACAATCTAAATACCAGCTATCTGCATAAATTCTTGCATTAATTGATTGTTCAATACATGTATCATATTTTGCAATATCCAGATTTTTATGAGCTATATATTCTATCACTTTGAGATTTGATAAATTTGGATTTTTATCCTTTATCTTTTGTACTCATTTCCTTTAGTAAATTTTCATACAATCGATTCCATCCTCTCCATTGCCCTGTTCCACTTATAGATTCATTATGAAATAGAGTTATAAAAAGTCCATTCACTTTTTTAACTTCTTCCGCTAACTTTAGCATGGTATCCATTGATCTTTTTGGGGTACAGTTTAAATATTCTTTTAAGGTACCATCCATTACGGCAAACGGAAAAACTTTAAGTGGTGTTTGAATTTCGAAATCAATATTATAAAAATAAAACGGAGTACAAGTGCCAGCTCTAAATCCATAATAAGATGCATATCCCATAGTATAATCTTCACCAACTTCAATATCAACCAGTTTTTGATATGTTTCAGGCAAATCCATTCTTAAGTAATGTTGCCTGGATTTATTAATTGGGAAATTTACAATGTCTTCTAATCTTTGCTTTTCTTTTTTCATTTTTTGCTCATCCTTCATACTATAATAGGAAGGATGAATTCCTACTTTAACATAATCAGCAACATTCTTTATCAATAATTTATATTTCAAATTACCAACGGAAGTATTGTTATCATAAGTGGTATACTCACTCAACAAAAAGAAAAATATGGTTTTGATATCATACTTTCTATGTAAGGAGATCAATTTGTCAAAAATATCAAAAGGATCTTTTCTTATTCCAAACATTACCATTAAACGGTACCAGATTTCTTGTATTTCAAATTGAGATATATCTTTGATCAAACCACCCAAGGTTCTTATAACACCTTTGTTCTTGTATTTATAGGCAATATCTACATCAATTGTAGACATAAATTGAAACTTCCTTTCTTTATTAATTATACCTACTTTAAAATCAGGAAACTTTTGCAACAAAATATCTCTAAATTTATAAGCCCATATGTCAATAATTGGTTTATCTAAAAATTTATGCTGAAAAGCCAGACTTTCCTGTGCAGGGAATCTTTCAAACTCATCTTTTACATGTGGTAGGTATTCTTCATATCTGCTTATTAAATAAAACCCTGCAGCAAAAATATCAAATGGTAATTCAGATGATGGATTGGTTTGAAAAAAACAAGGAATCCCACCCCAGTTTACAACCGAAATATCAAAATAATCAACCCCCTGTTCAGAAAGGAGATCAGTACTTCTGATAAATAATTCACTACCCAAAGGTTGTTTTGCATAGGATATTTTTAGCCCATCATGCGCTATAAACGTCTCTATTTTAGTTGTAAAATCAACCTCAATATTTAATATTCTTGTACAAATATGCTTAAATATATAAGTTAATCTGGGGGTGATCTTATGTGAATAGACTAATAACATGAATGCTTTTTAAGTATAAATTCAAATATATTAAAAATGTTTCAGATTTCTTGTTGTCTATTTCAGGTTTTTCTGTCAAAATTGAAACCTGAAACTTATAAACTATCGTCACAATATCCCTTCATCAGCAAAACTATAGTATTCTTTTTCTGTAATAATGAGATGATCCAACACTTTAATATCTAAAACCTCTCCTCCTTTTTTTATTTTATTTGTAAGGTTAATATCTGATGTACTGGGCTTTAAAGTTCCTGATGGATGATTGTGACATAAGATTAATCCTGTTGCTGCCAGCTCTAAGGCTTGTTTAAAAATCAATCGGGTATCAACCAATGTACCGGTAATACCCCCTTTACTCATTTGAGTCTTCAACTGAATTTTATTTGCATTGTTTAAAAAGATAATCCAAAATTCTTCATGTAATAATTCTCCAATAATGGGCTGCATTACATCAAAAACCGATTTACTGGAAGATACCTTTGGTTTTTCAAGTGCTTCTTCTAATCTTCTTCTTCTCCCAAGTTCAAGAGCAGTAATAATTGAAATCGCTTTTGCCTCCCCAATTCCTTTAAACTTGATCAAATCATTAACCATAAGTTTACCAAGTTCATTCAAACTATTGTCAATGGTTGACAAGATTCTTTTTGACAGCTCTACTGCACTTTCCTCCCTGTTTCCAGATCCTATCAAAATGGCAATTAATTCAGCATCCGATAAGGCAACCTTTCCTTTTTTTAGTAATTTTTCCCTTGGTCTGTCATCTTCATTCCATTGTTTTATAGTGAATGAATTTTTATAATTGGTC
>JAUVCP010000205.1 GCA_030590765.1 Flavobacteriaceae bacterium
ACTTTGGAACACAATGATAAAAGAAAATACAATTAAAACTCTATTACCCAAATTTCTCATTTATTATATTATATTAATTATTACTGTTTTTACTTAACGAATATGGGGCATTCTCCGGTTTACTTCCCCAGTCATTATTTGGCGTATCTCTCAGATAAAATTTTAATTCACCTCCTTTTTGAATATCTTCAAATTTGATAAAAGTATTGTGATATGGTTTTCCATTTAAACTTGCGGATTCAATATAAAAATTATTTTTAGAATTTTTCTTTGCAGATATTGTAAATTCATTTCCATTCTCCAGATGAATTATTGCCTTTTTGAATAAGGGACTTCCAATTACATATTGATCCACAGCCGGAGTTACCGGATAAAATCCTAAACTGCTAAAAATATACCATGCAGATGTTTGCCCGTTATCTTCATCTCCACAATACCCATCAGGTGTCGCACTATAAAGTTTGGTAAGCACTTCTCTTATCCATTTTTGTGTTTTATAAGGAACTCCTGCATAATTATATAAATAGATCATATGTTGTACCGGCTGATTTCCATGTGCATAATTACCCATATTTACAATTTGCATCTCTCTGATCTCATGTATGGTAAATCCATAGTAGGAATCATCAAAATGTGGTGGCATTTCAAAGACTTCATCTAGTTTTGCCTCAAAATTCTTCTTTCCTCCCATTAGATCAATTAGTCCCTGAATATCATGAAAAACAGACCAGGTATAATGCAAACTATTTCCTTCCGTAAAGGCATCACCCCATTTTAATGGATTAAATGGTGATTGAAAAGTCCCATCCTTGTTCTTACCTCTCATCCATTTCGTTTCAGGATCAAGTAAATGCTTATAATTTAAAGATTGCTTATAAAACTTATCTGCTAACTCTTTCTTTCCCATTCTTTCAGCCATTTCAGCAATGGTGAAATCTGCAAATGCATACTCCAAAGTCCTTGCAGCATTCTCATTGAGACCAACATCATACGGAACATATCCAAGCGAATTGTAATAATCAACCCCAGCTCTACCAACAGAGTTTACAGGACGTCCTTTGCCATCGGTTGCATTTTTAAGGACAGCCTCAAATAATATATTCACATCTTTTTCAGCCATGTTTCCCTTTAAATAAGCATCTGCAATTATGGTGGCCGAATTGGAACCGATCATCACATCACGATGCCCGGGGCTGGCCCATTCGGGTAACCACCCTGATTCTTTATAGGTATTCGCTAAACCTTCCATAATATGGCTGTTCAACTTAGGGTACATCAAATTAAAAAATGGAAATACTGCTCTAAAAGTATCCCAAAAACCATTATCGGTAAACATATATCCCGGTAATACTTTTCCATTGTATGGACTGTAATGGACTATTTTATTATCCTTGTCAAATTCATAAAACTTTCTTGGAAACAATAAAACCCTGTACAAACTGGAATAAAAAGTTCGGATATGGTCAATATTATCATCTTTTATCTCTATTCTTCCTAATTCTTTTTCCCAAATTTGTTTTGCTTTTTCCTTAGTTTGATCAAAGGTGTCTTTTCCTATTTCTCTATTTAAACTAATCTGTGCCTGCTCTAAACTAATAAAAGAAGAAGCAACTTTTACATGTACTTTTTCTCCTTTTTCAGTTTTAAACCCTATAATAGCTCCAACATGTTCACCTTCGCTATCCAAAGTGTTATTTTGTAGTTTCCAGTCATCATTCCAGGTATGATTTACCTCAAAATCCTTATCAAATTCGGCAACAAAATAATTATGAAAATTATCAGGAACTCCTCCATTATTATTTCTGCAATAACCAATTATCTTTCGCTCTTGCGGAATTATTTTCACCATAGATCCTTTAAAAAAACCATCTAGTAAGATATAAGATGTATCCGATTTCGGGAAAGTAAATTGAAAATGTGCTGCCCGCTCCGTAGGAGAAACTTCCATCGTAGCATCATAATCCGCCAAATACACTTTATAATGATAGGGCTTTACAGTTTCTGCTTTATGAGAAAACCAGGATGCTCGCTCATTTTCTTTAAACTTTAATTCCCCCGTTACAGCCATAAAAGAAAACGCAGCATAATCATTAAGCCACGGACTTGGTTGATGGGTTTGTTTGATTCCTCTTATTTTGTGTTCACGATATTTATAGGTCCATCCATCCCCCATTTTTGATGTCATGGGTGTCCAGAAATTCATCCCCCAGGGTGTAGCTATAGCAGGATAAGTATTTCCATTTGATAAACTAAACTCAGAATCGGTTCCCATTAAAGGATTTACGTAATCTACTAAATTAATATCTAATATTTCTTCTTTGGAAAGTTTATAGTGATCCTCTTTACATGAAAAACTTAATAATAACATGAGAATTAAAACAACTCTGAATAATTTGCATACCATTTTACAACTTTTTTTAATTAATTTTCTTCATTTTCTAAGCTTTATTTATAAACTCTGGATGACAATTTTTTTTGACCATCATCCATTTTGAAATTTTTATTGGGGATCTAAAGAAAATATAGAATCTAATTTGCTTTCAAACAATTTCGCTACTCAAACCTTTTCAATCAAACCTTCTAAATTTTGTGGCACATACCAATTGTACTGCCATGCATTACTTTTACAAAAATAAGGAGTGTATTCGTTATTCTTTAGGAATAAAATCTTTTAAAAAGATATCATTTTTATCTTTTAATCTCATAAAGGTACTTTTTGAATCATACACATTCCTCCAGTTTTCCGATCTTTTTAAAAAGTATTTACAGAATCAGTCAAGCGAATTTGGTCAACATGTTTCTCACAACTAATAAAAAGTGTTAAAAACAATATAAATATCAACCCTTTATATTTCATACAAACTTAATTCAAACTGGCTTTTGTATCTTTAATTGTTTGTAAATACTCTTCCGTTAGTGCTGGTCCATCAAAAAACGTAACACCAACAGCACCATTATTTTTTGCAAACAGAATGGCTTCTTTTAATTCGGCACCCGATTTGAACGGAGGTAGATATACTCCGGTACTCAACTCTGTGTTCATTCCTTTTAAGTCACTTACACCTTGTTTGGTTGCAAATCCGATCCAGTCGATCTCTTCATCATAAAAACCATGATAGATCATAGGATAAACTCTATCTATATTCCATTTGTCCCAGCGTTGACGTACCATATGATCAGCCATTTCAGGATAAGGAAAAACTGCAGCTGTTAACTTTTTATTGTATTTATGCACAATGGTATAAGCATCATCCACTACTCTTTTAATGGCATTCAAACGAAACTGTTTCCATTCCATATCAATGGAAGTATTTCTACTTTTTAAAGGGTTTTTATGGTGTTCTTTTTCAAATTCAGCAATACAAGCATCACAATAACAAAAATCAAATTGAGGAAGTTCTACCTCTTGTTTTAGTTTATATTTTGGTAATAATGAAATAGGAAGAAAAATATCTGAAAATCGAATATAATCCAAGTGAACACTCTCTATTCCCTCCACTTTGGCCAACCCTTCTACAAGTTGTAATACGTGTTCACGTGATTCTTTTCGTGTTGGGCATAACCATTGGTAATAATCAACATACGGACGGGTATCAAAACAAGATTTACCTTCTTTGCTAACTGCATACCATTCCGGGTGCTGAAGAGCCACAGAATCACCAGGCCTATTCATCGCCATAATCCAGGCATGTACTTTTAAGCCTTCTTTTTTTGCAACTGGAACCAGTCTATTTAATAATTTTGGATCCGTATTCGTATTGATCAGTATTTCATTAATACCGGCATTGCTATACTTTTTAAATTCCTTAACATAAGAACTGTCTGTTCTTTTACTGTTTGCCGTAATCCAGACACCAAAATCAAAACTAGGTTTTGCTATGGTAGTCACTTTTTCAACAGTGGTTTTTACCCCTTCTTTAATCTCTTGTTTTGTTTCTTTGTTACATGATATAAACACCAAAACTGAAATTAAAATAAATACTTTTAAATAATTCTTCATAATTCTACTTTTTTTGTTTTCCAAATTTTCCATCTTCTGTGATATATAAGGTCTTTCCTGTAAAGGGACTTTTTAATGAAATCACATAACCAGCGATATGCATCTTTGTTTTAAGAGGTATCACTTTACCATCAACAGTTATAGATTCCGGCACTAAACTCTTATCCCAAAAATCATTCTTATTATAATGACTTCGTTGTGCTCTGTATATTTCATATAATTTATACTTTATCCTTTCATCTTTTCCATAGGTGAACACATCCTTATCTCCTACTTTCTTTTCTGAAAAATACACATATCCCCAATGTTCAGGTTCATGCATGTTGATCACTCCCTGTGGCGACCATACCCAATTGTGCTCAGGCAAATATTTACCAGTTTTCTTATCTTTTTTTCTGTGATACTTTCCATTGATCAATTCAAAATCCCAATTCACTCTAGAAAAATTTACTCTCCAGGTTTTCCCTTTTGGAGAAATTATTTTATCATCATAGGTTTCATTAATGGATTTCCAAGGAATTGCAATTTCAACAGTCCATTTTTTATCAATATCACTAGGATCATTCAATGTCCCATCAATATGTACAGCCGTTTTTATATTTTTATAATCCCAATTGTTCAATACAAGTCCGCTATCTCTGTAAGGCTTAGTGATAAACAGATCCCAAATGGTGTTTAAAACATTCATTTCAAATTCATAATAATTGTGTGTATCCCCATCAGGGTCAATAAAAATCTCAAAATCATTATTGTAAAAAACCACAGCATCTCTTTTGGTAATATCACCCCAAATATGTGGTTCTTCCAATTCTGTATAAAAATAAAAATTAGTATCATCCCACATCATTTTCATATGTGTGTGATAAGTTGGCTTTTTTACACCTTCAATATCAATAAAATCATCTGTCCATGGTACTTTACTCCATGAGATTTCAATAGCCTTACCATCAATATCTATCTTTTCATTAGTATGATAAGCAATATAATTTTTAGGAATATTATTCTTTTGATATTGTGATCTGACTGTATAATTTAAAACAAGAAACAAAATAAAAAAACCGACCCTATATTTAGATCTCAACATTTTCATATAATTAAGTTTAAAGAGAGTTCTCCATCGTAAATTTTACTATCTCACTAATATTCCCAAAGGCCAATGCTACTACAGTATCTGCTGCACCATAA
>JAUVCP010000248.1 GCA_030590765.1 Flavobacteriaceae bacterium
GACCCAGGTGATTTTGGTGCTACCATGATCACAGTAATATCCTTACGAACCTGCATTCCTTCTTCAACAATATTGAAACCATGAGAATAAGATAAAGTTGCTCCTTTTTTCATCAAAGGCATCACTGCATTAACAACAGATGTATGCTGTTTATCAGGAGTTAAGTTACATACCAGATCAGCTGAAGAAATCATTTCTTTATAGGTTCCAACAGCAAAATCATTTTCAACTGCATTTTTATAGGACTGTCTTTTTTCAGTTATCGCACTATCACGCAATGCATAAGAAATATCCAATCCGGAATCTCTCATATTCAACCCTTGATTCAAACCTTGAGCTCCACTACCCACGATCACAATTTTCTTTCCTTTTAAAGCATCTACTCCTTCAGAAAACTCTGAAGAATCCATGAATCTACATTTCCCTAACTGCTCTAATTGTTCCCTTAACGGTAGGGTATTAAAATAATTTGTCATTATTAATTCTATTATGTTTTTATTAATTTAGTTGTTTTTGTAATAGTTCTGATATCCTCATTTCTTCTTTTGTTACGGATATTCTACCTGATCTAACAAATTGCATAATTCCAAAAGGAAGCAATTCATCATAAAGAGTTTCTATTTCTTCTTTTCTTCCCGATTTTTCGATTACAAAAAATTCAGGCGAAACAGTTACAATCTGTGCGTTACTGTTTTTAATAATATTTTGTATTTGACGTTCATCAAAAAGCAGATTCGATTTAATTTTAAACAGTGCTGTTTGCACGTATATAGACTGCTCATTGGTATGATAATAAGCTTTGATTACTTCTACCTGTTTCTCTAACTGACCAATGATCTTTTTAACAGTTTCTTTACTTAAATCGGATACAATAATAAACCTAGAAACATTTTCAATTTCAGTACTTGACACAGTTAAGCTTTCAATATTGATATGTCTTTTTAAAAATATGGTTGCTATTCTGTTTAACAAACCAATGTTATTTTCGGTATAAATCGATATAGTATATGTTTTTTTCATCTTAAATTTATTTTAATCTAATATCAGACACTGTAGCACCTGTAGGAATCATTGGAAAAACATTTCCTTCTTTTTCAACAATAACTTCTAAAAAATAAGAATCTTTTGAAGCAATCATTTTTGCAATTGCACTTTGCAGGTCTTCTCGCTTATTAACTCTTTGTGCTTCAATTCCGTATCCCTCCACAATTTTAATGAAATCAGGATTAGTCATCACAGTGGAAGCATATCTTTTATCAAAAAACATTTCCTGCCATTGTCTAACCATACCTAAAAAATCATTGTTTAATACAACGATCTTTACAGGTACTTTTGTTTGTAGAATAGTACCTAATTCCTGAATAGTCATTTGAAAACCTCCATCTCCAATAATGGCAACAACTTCTCTTTCCGGAGCTCCCATTTTTGCTCCAATAGAAGCAGGCAAACAAAAGCCCATAGTCCCTAAACCCCCTGATGTTACAACACTTCTAGACTTATTGAAATTAGCATATCTACTTGCAATCATCTGATTTTGACCAACATCAGATGCGATAATCGCATCTCCATTTGTTTCTTTATTGATCAGATTAATAACCTCAGCCATGGTTAATTTATCACTGGTAGGATTTGTTTGTGGATGAATAATTCTTTCATGCTCAATTTCGTGTAGATCCTTAAATTTCTGATGCCATTCTTTATTCGTATTTGAATGGATCAACGGGAGCAATGCTACTAAAGTTTCTTTTACAGTTCCTATTACGGCAACATCCGTTTTTACATTTTTATCAATTTCAGAAGGATCAATATCAAAATGAATTATTTTTGCCTGTTTGGCATAGGTTTCTAAATTACCCGTAACACGGTCGTCAAAACGCATTCCAATGGCAATCAATGCATCACAATCATTCGTTAATACATTAGGAGCATAGTGCCCATGCATTCCTACCATTCCCATATTGAAATCGTGTTCGGTTGGTAATGCTGACAAGCCTAATAAAGTTGATGCAGCAGGAATGTCTGCTTTTTCAATCAGATTTTTTAATTCCTCTTCGGCATTAGCTAAAACCACTCCTTGTCCGAAAACAATAAAAGGTTTTTTTGCTTTATTGATCAATTCAGCAGCAGCTTCCACCTGAGTTATATCCATTTGAGGAATAGGTGTGTAGCTTCTTATTTTCTCACACTTAACATATTCAAAATCAAGCACTTCAAACTGAGCATCTTTGGTAACATCTATCAAAACAGGTCCCGGTCTTCCAGATTTTGCAATATAAAAAGCCTTGGCTAAAACTTCAGGAATTTCAGAAGCTTTGGTTATTTGATAATTCCATTTGGTAACAGGTGTTGAAATACTCACAATATCTGTTTCCTGAAAAGCATCACTACCCAGTAAATGCGAACCCACCTGACCGGTGATACAAACAACTGGCGTTGAATCAATCTGAGCATCTGTTATACCCGTAATTAAATTTGTAGCTCCCGGACCGGATGTTGCAATAGCAACACCTACCTTGCCTGACACACGTGCATAACCCTGAGCAGCATGAATAGCACCTTGTTCATGGCGAGTTAAGACATGGTGTAATTTATCTTGGTATTTATAAAATTCATCATAAACCGGCATAATCGTACCTCCTGGGTACCCATAAACCAAGTCAACGCCTTCAGCAATCAAGCATTCTACAATTGCTTTTGCTCCAGTTATTTTAACAGATTTATTGTTTTTCACTTTTTGTTTCTCTTTTGTCATTGTTTCCATAATGTATTATTTATGGTTTTAAGTTGCATTTATTTTAGCAACCCACTCTTTTAATTGATTTTACTTCACTTATTTAGAAAATAAACCAGGCTTTCATTAATTTCCAAAAATAAAAAGCCGCTTTCTTTTATTATTCATTCTTATTTATTCATTTACAACACTCAGTTTCTCTAATGTCAATCTAATTAACTGGTACTGTGTTTTTTATGCCTTTCAATTTACAAGGTTTAAAACAATAAAAAAACCTTCCTGAATTAGGAAGGTTTACACATATTATATCACAATATACTTCCTATCTTATCAGAACTGAAATGACACGAATTATAATTATTGAATTATTTGATAAAGTATATTGCATTTATTTTTTCATTGTTACAAAACAAATGTATAAAAATTATTTATACTTCGATGCAGCTTTTCTTTTAATAATTGTTTCTACTGAAATGTTTTCGATTTTGCTTTCTAACCACGAAATCAGATCTAAATAGATAAAAGCCCTTTTTTCGTAAGGATGATTTTCATAAACCTTTAATTCTTTATGTAATTGAATAAATGCCTTTTTCAACTCATGTGGATAAATATCACCTAAACTACGTAAAAAAGTAATGAATTTTTGCTGCACCATTTGCAACTCATTCATTTTTAATAAAAACTTATAGGTTGATTTGATCAATACATCCAGATCCTGATCTAATCCAGCTTCATAATGTGCTACAAGATTTAGGATTCGAGAAAAACATACCAAATCCTCACGCATTTTTGAATCTTTATTATGGATTATTTTTTCTAAATAAAATATGCTGTTCTCATATTGTTCTGCTCCAAAATATAAACTTGCGAATTTATAATAAAACACCATGATATAGTGAGCATCTACCCTATTCTTATAACTGTCAATTTCGACTAAAACTTCAGGGATCAGATCAATTCCTTTATTGAATTTACCTTCTAAAAAAAACAGATTGATCTTATTGGAATACAGGTATAAAAAAGCAAGAGATTCTGTATTCTCATTCAATAAAAAATTATGCTGATTGATCTCTTCTTCTAAATAAAAAAGTGCTGATCTGAATTTTGATACATGCTGTATTAAGAATAAAGATTCTAGTAAATAATTGATCCCTTTTAAATAGAATACCGGATTATTCTTTTTCATTTTAGGATTTTCATAAAACAGATCTACCCATTTTTGAGCATATTTATAACTTAATACAAAATTCTGTGTGATTAAACTATACCACAAATAAGCTTTATACAAAAAAAGCCTTTCCTTTAAACCAAGATCAGAGATCTTATAATCAGGAAGATTTGACTTGAAATATGTTTCAATTTCATCATAATCCTTGTCAGTTTTTACATATCCTTTGTTCAATAATGTGCTATATAATTGTAGTGATAAATTAGATAATTTGCTTAAAATAACAGTCCTTTTACTTAATTTCATTGACTGAACAATTAAATCACTGGCACGAGTATTCATGCTACGTGTAATGAATTGTGATTCAATAATTTTTTCAAATTCAACAATTTCAAAAGCCAAATTATTCTCATTGTATTGTACTGCAGTATTTTTAGCTTTATCCAGAATTTTTAAACTTTGTTTATGTAAACCTTTGCTGTATAAAATAGTTGCAAAATCAAGTTGTTCTCGAATTTGCATTTTTATATTTCTGTGAGAGGGATTAAGCTTTAAGCTAACCAATATTTGTTTATATAAATGCGCTTTTGAATTGGATAACTGTTGCTTCTTAATATTTGTTTTTTGAAGAATTAATG
>JAUVCP010000266.1 GCA_030590765.1 Flavobacteriaceae bacterium
AAAGCATGATTTTGGTATATTTTATTAAAAAAATCTTTCATGAAGTTGCAATTGAAGATTCAAATATAAAGAATTTAATCTCGATAAATTGTATTATTTTCTTTTCATATGTTTATAAATAGTCATTTTCACTGCGTAACAGCAACTCGCTATATTATTTAATAATCTACTTGTTCATTACTTCATATTTTCTAACCTTACCGGAACTTTTGATTGGATCCAGTCTTGATAGTTATCGTACCCAACCTTTTCCTGATAAGCTTTGGTTTTATTACTAATATTTTGAAATACTGGCTCAGGTATACTATTTTTTGCTAAAATTTCATTTTCAATTTCACAAACTTGATCCTTAACATCATCCTCAATACCTTCATTATAAACACTTAACCATTCTTCAAAAAAATCACTCGTCTGTATATGATCATCTATAATTTTATTAGTCATCAATACGCCATGCTTTTTTGATTCTCTAATATTTCCTTTCCCTGTTACCGCATTTCCAATAGCAAATACATTTGGAAAACCATCTACCTGATAACCATTCTTTCCTACCATTTTTAATAATGAATTTTGATAAGGCAATCCATTTATCATTTCGGGTAAACTACCAATAGATGATATTAACATTGCTGTTTCTAATACAAATGTATCATCTTTTTTAGCTTGCAATTTACCATTGATTATCTCATTTTTTTGAAAGACAATTCCTTTTAACCTACCTTCCTCTTCTATTTTATCTATTGGAGAACTCAATGGAATAAAATGAAATAAGAAATTCTCAGCATATTTATGTAGCAACTTATCAGAAACTTCTCTTGCCTTTTTAATACTTTCCTCTGTATTATCTTTCGGGCTTTTCAAAGGCATATCAGTTGCATTTCTTCTATACACCAAAGTCATTCCGTAAAGGTTTAAATCCTTTAATGTCAAACCAATTTCATTTAAAATTTTTGCAATTCCTTTTTTCTCAAAAGTGAACAGATCAATAGCAATACCTTTCTCTTTCTTCAAAGCTTTTTGCACTAATTCAATCATTCCCAGCTTCATCACATCTAATGATGATAAACCTCCTCCAATTACAATTGTTTTATCTTTTAATTCAAATCTAATTCCTTTATAATCAGGTTCGTGTTTATGATTATACCAATACAATAATGTATTTTGGTAAACCAACCCATTATTTACAAATTTGTCAATTCCTTCAATTGGCAAAGCTCTGTCTTTCCAGGCTCCATTGGCAAAAATAATAATGCTAAACCCCCATTCATTTATCAAATCATCAAATTCAATATCTCTCCCAATTTTTGCTTTTGGTACAAAATAAATATTTGGATGAGCCAATTTTTGATCAATATTTTGCTCTTGTTTATCTCTTAAATTCACATGCCATTTTGGTAAACCATCTTCAATCTTGCCATATGGAAGATTATTCATTTCAAATACAACTACTCTATAACCTTTTTCAGCTAAAATATATGCTGCCTGTGACCCAGAAACTGACCCTCCGATAACAGCAACATAATTCTTTATAATATTACTTTCCATTATGAAATTTAATTAATTTACAAGATAATCATCCTTTTGAATATTCTAAAGAATATCCTTATTAATTAATATTCTTTATCGGTCAAATCAATAAATTCATCAAAATTAATTACTTTCGTAAATGCAATATTTTAATAATTAAACAAAGATTATAATGCAAAAAAAAGTTGTAATTGTATCGGCAGTAAGAACTCCAATAGGTGGTTTCTTAGGAAGTTTATCAAACATACCGGCTCCAAAATTAGGAGCTATCGCAATTAAAGGAGCAATAGATAAAATTGGTCTCGATGCAAAATTAGTTGATGAAGTATATATGGGAAATGTAGCTCAGGCTGGGCTCGGTCAGGCTCCTGCCAAACAAGCAGCAATTTTTGCCGGAATACCAAATACCGTTCCATGTACAACTATTAACAAAGTATGTGCTTCGGGTATGAAATCCATGATGTTGGCTGCACAAGCTATTCAATGCAGTGATGCAGAAATAGTTGTTGCCGGTGGTATGGAAAATATGAGTATGATTCCACATTATATGCAGGCAAGAAAAGGTCAAAAATTTGGTGATATTAAAATTGAAGATGGCTTACTGAAAGATGGGTTGGTAAATGTTTACGACGGAAAACATATGGGTACTTGTGGAGATGCCTGCGCTAAAGAATATAACTTCTCACGTGAGGATCAGGATAGTTTTGCGATAACATCCTACAATAGATCGGCAAAAGCATGGAAAGAAGGGAAATTTGACAATGAAATAGTACCTGTTGAAATTCCACAAAGAAAAGGAGATCCTGTTTTATTTAAGGAGGATGAAGAATATAAGAATGTAAAAATGGATAAAATTCCTAATTTACGTCCTGCATTTAACAAAGATGGTACAGTTACAGCCGCAAATGCATCCACACTGAATGATGGTGCTGCAGCTTTGGTTATGATGAGTGAAGAAAAAGCAAATGAATTGAATTTAAAACCTTTGGCCATTATTCGTGGTTATGCAGACGCTTCTCAAGAACCGGAATGGTTTACAACAACACCTGCCAAGGCAATCCCTAAAGCATTAAAAAAAGCAAATATTGATGCCAAACAGGTTGAGTATTATGAACTAAATGAGGCTTTTTCAGTAGTAGGTTTGGTGAATATAAAATTGCTGAATTTAGATCCGGATAAAGTAAATATAAACGGAGGTGCTGTTTCATTGGGGCATCCATTAGGATGTTCGGGTGCGAGAATTATGGTAACTTTGATTAATGTTTTGAAACAAAACAATTCAAAAATTGGGGCAGCTGGCATATGCAATGGGGGTGGTGGAGCAAGCGCAATGGTAATTGAAAATGTATAACGAATTGTTCTGGTTTAATCACCTAACAAAAAAATCCATGATCAATAAATGAATTTTGGAATTTGTACTTTAAATGCTGTTCCTGTAAGGAAAGAAGCAAATGAAAAAAGCGAAATGGTATCTCAAATTCTGTTTGGTGAAACCTTTGTCATTACAGATTCAGAGAATCAATGGGTTAGAATCATATTAGATTTTGATCAATATGAGGGTTGGGTATGTTTAAATCAAATCAAAACTTTAAATGAAAGTGATTATAATGATATTAAAATCAATAATTCATTTATTTTAAGTGACCTGATCACTTTTATATCTACGAAAAATAACAGCCTTCAAACCATTAGCCTTGGAGCTTCCCTCCCCTTTTTTAAAAATAGTTCTTTTAATATATTAGATCAGAACTATGATTTTGAGGGGATGATAAATCAGGGGGTAGTTGCAAAAGAAAAATTGGCAAATACAGCTCATTTATATTTGAATACTCCTTATCTATGGGGAGGCAGAACACCTTTTGGAATTGATTGCTCCGGTTTTACACAAATGGTTTATAAAATAAATGGATACTCTCTTTTTCGTGATGCCTATCAACAGGCAAAGCAGGGAGAAGTTTTAAGTTTTATTGAAGAAAGTGAACCCGGTGATCTCGCTTTTTTTGATAACGAAGAAGGAGAGATCATTCACGTTGGTATTATTCTTGCAAATAATTATATTATACATTGTGATGGAAAAGTAAGAATTGACAGATTAGATCATAGTGGAATTTATAATGTTGATACCAACAGACATACTCACAAATTAAGGATCATGAAAAAGGTGATTTAATTAATTATTTTTTTACTGAAAAACTGTCTTAAGATCAAATCTGTTCTACCAAAAGAATAAACCATGACAAAGAAACTTTTTTTAGCCATTATAATTATTCTTGGTCTCTATATTGTGTGGAAAGTTTATGAAAATTACAGTTATAAAATACTATCTATAAGTCCTGTTTTAAATGAAATTTCAGGAATTGAATTTGATAAGGCTGGAAATTTATGGGCTATAAATGATGGAGGTAACAGTGCTGAAATTCATCAAATTGACTCCTTAGGTAATATA
This sequence comes from Flavobacteriaceae bacterium, assembly GCA_030590765.1. Classification (GTDB taxonomy): domain Bacteria; phylum Bacteroidota; class Bacteroidia; order Flavobacteriales; family Flavobacteriaceae; genus Lutimonas. Next base: position 3,974 of record JAUVCP010000266.1, read on the forward strand.
CATCGATCAATAAGAATTACAAATGCAAAAAATATAGACTGGGAAGATCTAACTCAGGATGATTTTGGTCACTTTTTTATTGGGGATTTTGGAAATAATTTAAATATACGTAGTGATCTAACCATATACAAAATTGAAAATCCGATCGATATCAAAGCTGATTCTACAAAAGCAGAGATTATAAGGTTTAAATTTAACGATCAGGATATTGCAGATAAAAAAGAAAGTAAAAAGAACTTTGATCTGGAGGCATTTGTATATTATAATGGTTACCTGTATTTATTTACAAAAAATAGAAA
>JAUVCP010000213.1 GCA_030590765.1 Flavobacteriaceae bacterium
AAATATTTGTTCAACCGTTCCCAACGAATGGGAAAAAATGGAATATTTCACAAGGATTTGGGTTTGATCCCATGTGGTCCTTTGACGGTAAGGAAATCTACTATAGGAATAACAACCAATTATTTGCCGTTAAAGTAAATATAGATTCAGGTTTTGTAAATAAAGAACCCGAATTACTATTTCAAGGAGATTTTGCAGATGTTTTAATGAGATCATTCGCAATAAGTAATGACAATAAAAAGATTTTGATATTGAAACCCATGAGTAATGTTGAAACCACAAGAGAACTGACAATTATCGATAATTGGTTTGTAGATCTGCACAATAAAATTCCTGCAAACGATTGATCAAAGTAATCTTACCTAAAAACCCACAAACCATACGTTATAAATGCAATTCATGCTGAATAATTGTAACCTTTAATATCATCAAGTAATATAGAATAATTCTAAACAAGGTTTTTGATTAAAAATATTTTCCGAAATTTCGTATCTTTAGTGGTCAAACAAATCACTCTTACTTTTTTTTGATAATGGATAAGGCTTTTATACATAAAGTTGAACAAATAATCCTTGAACATATTGAAGATGAAAAATTTGGTGCAAATGAACTGGCCTCTGAAATAAATTTGAGTAGTTCTCAATTATTAAGAAGAATAAAAAACATATCTGGTAAAACTACAAGTGAATTTATAAGAGACACACGGCTTCAGGAAGCAGCAAAACTAATCAAAGAAGATCAATATACTGCCTCAGAGATTTCATTTCAGATAGGTTTTAGTAGCCCATCCTATTTTAACAAATGTTTTCACGATTATTTTGGTATCACTCCCGGCGAATACAAAGAAAAATTTGAAAAAATATTAATTGAAGAAGAAACCCAACCAAAACTTAAAAAACCAACTCGCTTAAAACATCAAAAAAATATACTTCTTGTTATATTAAGTGTAGTAGTAATCATAATTTCATTTATACTAGTTAAAAACTTTTTAAATACAAGGGGGGAAAATCAATCCTATTCTATTGCAGTACTTCCTATCAAATGCCTTAGCAATGATAAATCCAACCAATACTTTGCAGATGGAGTAATGGATGATATTATGAATCATCTTTCAACAATTAAGGAATTCAGAGTAATTTCAAGGACTACCATGGAACAATACCGCAAAACCAACAAAACAGCTCCAGAAATTTCCAAAGAATTAAGAATTTCCCATATTATCGAATCCAGTTTTCAAAAGTATAAAGACTCTGTTATGATCATTGTACAGTTGATCGATGCTAAAAAGGATAAACACATATGGTCTAAAAAATTTGAAAGAGAATTCGGTAATATATTCACTTTAGAAAGTGAAATCGCCAAAGAAATAGCAAGTGAATTAAAAATAACACTTAGCCCAGACAAAATAAATCAAATTGAATCTAAACCAACAGATAATCTGGAAGCTTATACCCTATATTTAAAGGGGCGATTTTTTTGGCATCAAAGAACAAAAAAAGACTTAGAAAGAAGTATTTACTACTATAACCAGACTCTTCAATTAGATTCAACTTACGCCCTTGCATATAGTGGATTGGCCGACACCTATTTACATATGGCCGGATGGGGATGGTATGATAGAATGAAAGGGTTATTAAAAGCAAAAGAGTTTGCTACAAAAGCACTCTTTATTAATAATAATATTGCAGAATCTCATGCTACGATGGGAGCATTATTTGCTTATGGCCAATGGAACTGGAATGCTGGTGAAAAAGAATTTAAACACGCTATTTCTTTAAATCCAAATTATGCTTCGGCACATGAATATTATTCCATGTTACTAGATGTAATGGGAAGACGCAAAGAAGCACGCAAGGAAATTGACATAGCCCTACAACTAAACCCACATTCTGCAATACTAAATCAATTAAGTGCTGGTTATTATTTTAGAAGTGAATATTACGACAAATCACTGGAAAAAAGTTTAAAAAATCAAAAGAATTTTAAAAATCATCCATTAGTAAATACTAATAATTTTAGAATTTATATGATGCAAAAAAATTATTCTAAGGCTATTCAAGAATTGAAACGTAATCTGGAATTAAATCCATTAACTCAGAAATATGTGGATACAGTTCAGATAATTTATAAAAATTCTGGAATTAAAGGTGTTTACAGATGGAGGCTTCAAAATGACATTAAGAATAATTACGAAATATATTTTATAGCAGAGAAATATGCATTTTTGGGCGAAAATGACAAGGCACTAACTTTACTTGAAAAATGCTACAAAAGCAGAAGCGTTTGGGCTCCCTATATAAAATGTAACCCATTTTTTAAAAATCTCCAATCAGAACCAAGATTTCAAACCATTTTAAAAAAAATGAATTTAGACGATTAATCAAGACTGGAAAGAATCTATATTACTCAAAAATAGTTACGCTTTTAAATTTCAATCCATGCGTTAAAATTGCAATCCATGCGCAATAATTATAACTTTTTACAGGATTTATGCTATGTAGTGCATTTTAATTATAAGTATCTTTGGTGGTAGAAAATAAGTATAATAACCATTAAAAACTACCACTTATGTACACTTCAATCCAACTCCGCAATTACATACTTTAATATTAGAAATATTAGAGATTTTGTAATCCAAAAAAAATGTCTAATCTAAAATATATTATCATGAAAAAATTAATGTTATGGTTATTAGTTTTTGGCTTAACCACCCAATTTTACGCTCAGGTCGTAAATAACGGACAGTTACCTGAAATTGAAGTAAAAGCGATAAATTACAAATATTTAAATGACGTAAACAGCGGTGAAGTGGATACACCGGTAAGATTACTCGAATTAGAAGCAGCAAATTTCGATCCTAGAGATAGAAAAGATTTATATGAGGATGAATATGGTTTTTACAAAGTATCCTTTTATATCCCCGACGGAATGATTGTTGCGGCTTATGATGGTAATGGTAAAATTGTCAAAACAATTGAGAAATTTAAAGATGTTAAACCTCCAAGAACGGTTATAAATTCTGTTGCAGATAGATTTCCTGGTTGGGGAATTTCCAATGATGTTTATAAAGTTACCTATCACCACAAAAAAGGTACCAATAAAATGTATAAATTGACACTTAAAAATGGTGATGAACGTATGAAAGTAAAAACTGATGAAAGTGGTAAATTTCTTTAGATCTTTAACTGTTTAATTCCAAAATAAGGAGCTGCCCTTACGGGCAGCTCTTTTTTACATCCATGAAAAAACTCTCTTGAAATTCAAGAGAGTTTCAATTTTTAATTCTCTCATTATACAGTTCTGTATTAGAACACTGTAGTGTCTAAATATTATGGGTCTGAATTTAGCTATAGCTCAAAAATATCTTTGTGAAACTTTATATTTTCTTATAGTATATCTGTGAAATAGCTATTACACAAAGACCTACAAAAGATTTTTACAGAGTTTCCCAAAGTCAACACTAATATATAACACAAACATTATAAACTACAGATGAATAACTTCATCATAAGCATCAGCAACAGCTTCCATTACTGCTTCACTCATTGTAGGGTGTGGATGAATTGCTTTTAATACTTCATGACCTGTTGTTTCTAATTTTCTACCTAAAACAGCTTCTGCGATCATATCGGTTACTCCTGCTCCAATCATATGACAACCTAACCATTCGCCATACTTTGCATCAAAGATCACTTTTACAAAGCCTTCCTTTGCCCCTGATGCAGATGCTTTACCAGATGCTGAGAATGGAAATTTACCAACTTTGATCTCGTATCCTTTTTCTATTGCCTGTGCTTCAGTTAAACCAACACTGGCAATTTCAGGACTCGCATAAGTACAGCCCGGAATATTTCCATAATCAATAGTTTCTGTATTTAAACCTGCAATTTTTTCCACGCAAGTGATACCCTCTGCAGAAGCAACATGCGCCAAAGCAGGTCCGGGAACTACATCACCAATAGCGTAATAACCTGGCAAATTGGTTTGATAAAAGTCATTTACTAAGATTTTATCTTTATCGGTAACGATACCAACATCTTCCAATCCGATGTTTTCAATATTTGATTTGATACCAACTGCTGACAAAATAATATCTGCCTCAAGTATTTGCTCTCCTTTTTTAGTTTCAACAGTTGCTTTTACACCACTACCTGAAGTATCTACTTTGGTAACACTTGAACTGGTCATTACCTTAATCTTTGATTTTTTTAAGGACCGATTAAATTGTTTTGACACATCAATATCTTCTAATGGTACCACATTTGGCAAAAACTCAACTATCGTAACCTGGGTTCCCATAGAGTTGTAAAAATAGGCAAACTCAACTCCTATCGCGCCTGACCCTACTATGATCATACTTTCTGGCTGTTTTGGTAAGGTCATTGCCTCACGGTATCCAATCACTTTTTTACCATCAATTGGTAAAAATGGTAATTCACGTGAACGGGCACCTGTTGCAATAATAATATGATCCGCACTATATTCTGTAACTTTATCATCTGCTGCAGTTACTTCAACTTTTTTTCCTGCTTTGATCTTTCCAAAACCATCAATTACATCCACTTTGTTCTTTTTCAATAAAAACTGAACACCCTTACTCATTCCTTCTGCTACATCACGGCTACGTTTTACTATTGCAGAAAAATCTTTATCAATTTCTTTAGCTTTTAAGCCATAAGCATCTACATGTTTTAAATATTCATAAACCTGTGCACTTTTCAATAGTGCTTTGGTAGGAATACATCCCCAGTTAAGGCAAATTCCACCAAGATTTTCTTTTTCAACTACCGCAACTTTAAATCCAAGTTGTGAAGCTCTAATTGCTGTAACATAACCTCCTGGCCCACTACCAATAATAATAATATCGTATTTCATTGTAAAAAGAAGTTTATAATGTTTAATTTGTGCTTAATTGATTTTAAGGCTGCAAAGTAAAGAAATATTCAAGACATATCCCGCTAATAAGCGGGATTAGTTCGACTAGTTGATTTCAAAATCATCAAAACCAAAGTCTCACTAATCAAATTTTATTGCTTTTACAGGACTTATTTTACTAACAATATATGATGGTATTATAAGCATAATCAAACATAAAATCAAAGTACCAA
>JAUVCP010000329.1 GCA_030590765.1 Flavobacteriaceae bacterium
TTTCTATTGATATCAGCATTATTTCTTAAAACATAGTTTTCAAGAGAACCTGTTCTAGAATTTTGCCGCATACCATTGTAGTAAACATTTTCTACAAAATCGGGAAAAGTAATTTGTTTGATGGTTACCCTGAATTGATTAAACTCAACATCAACAATAACAAACGCCTTAAATCCCTTACTTGTATAAGTTGGTAAATTGTTTCCGTTGATGAAAATCAAATCTGTAATTGCAGAGTTTCCAAAATGTAAAATATCTAGATTCTTTGTTAGTATATTTTGCTTTAATCTTTGATCAAGAAGATTTTTATCTTCTAATTCATAATATTTTTGCCAGATCAATTTGTTTTTCTCAACATAAAAATTGCCAATGGAATCTGTTCTGTGTATTTGAGCAAAACCCAAAAATCCAATAAACAGGAATAGAAAGGTGTATTTTATTCTAGTTAATCTCATAATTATATCTTGTTAAATACCTTTTTTCAAAACAAGTAATCATTACCTAACAATGATAATTGAAATGGATATTTTAGTTAAATTTGCAACAAAAATAAATAATTCCAAATTAAAAGATGAAAAATAAATGAAAATAGAAAAAAGGATCAATGCTTTTGTCAAACTTGGTGAATTTTTGAGTCAGTTCCAACCTGAAAAGATCATTAAAAATGACACTATATTATGGAATGATTTGTTTTTTGAATCTTTTTTAATGCAAATAAAACGAGGACTTGAATTCAATGGATGGTTTACTGAAGAAAATATTTTATACGCGTTTAATAGTTGGTCTAATATATTAAATATCAATAATATAAATAAGTGGATTTCTACTTATCATTTAAATGAAGTTAAGCCCAAAAACATTGGAATCATTATGGCTGGAAATATCCCATTGGTTGGTTTTCACGATTTCTTATCAGTTCTGATTTCCGGTAATAATGCTATTGTAAAACAATCTTCATCCGATAAACATTACTTACCATTAATTGCTAAATATTTAGAGAAAATTGAACCGGAATTCAAAGGGAAAATTACTTTTACAGATGAAAAACTAAGTAATTTTGATGCTGTTATCGCAACAGGCAGTAATAATACTGCTCGTTATTTTGATTATTATTTTGGGAAATATCCAAATATCATTCGTCAAAATAGAAACTCAGTTGCTATTATCAATGGTAAAGAAACGAAGGAAGATCTACAAAAATTGGGAGAAGATATTTTTAGATATTTTGGTTTGGGTTGCAGGAGTGTTTCTAAATTATATGTTCCTAACGATTATGATTTTGATCTGTTTTTCAATGCAGTTTACGAATACAAAGATCTGATCAATTATACCAAATACCAAAATAATTACGATTATAACAAAGCCGTTTATTTAATGAGTCAGTTTAAATTAATTGAAAATGGTTTTTTAATGCTTAAGGAAGATACAAATTATTCATCTCCAATTGCAACCCTGTTTTATGAGCACTATACGGATATAGAAAGCTTAAAACAGAAATTCGAAATTGAGAAAGAATCTATACAATGTATTGTTGGAGATCAAAATATTGAAAATATAGTTCCTTTTGGGGAAACACAAAAACCTCAATTATGGGATTATGCAGATAATGTTGATACTTTAATGTTTTTACAGAAATTGAATAAATAAATCACAATGACCAGGTGACTTTAAGTCACCCGGTCATAAAAAAAAGCTCAGAATTTAAATTCTGAGCTTTTTTTTTATAATTAAACTGGGATGAATTATTCAAATTCTGTATCCAATTTTATATACTGTAAAAATTCATTCTTTAGATCATTATCTTCCTTGAATTTTCCACCGTATTCTGCTGTTACTGTGCTGCTTGAAATATCTCTAATTCCTCTTGAATTTACACATAAATGCTTTGCATCAATTACACAAGCAACATCATCTGTTCCCAATGCTTCCTGCAATGACTGTACAATCTGCATGGTCAACCTTTCCTGAACCTGAGGTCGTTTTGCAAAATAATCAACAATTCTATTCATTTTTGATAAACCAATTACCTTTCCTTTTGAAATATAAGCAACATGGGCTCTTCCAACAATTGGTAATAAATGATGCTCACAAGTAGAATATACCGTAATATTTTTTTCAACAAGCATTTCAGCATACTTGTAGTTGTTATCAAATGTTGAAAGTTTTGGTTTGGTTTCCGGATGTAAACCATCAAAGATCTCTTTCACATACATTTTAGCAACTCTTAAAGGAGTACCCTTTAAACTATCATCTGTCATATCCAGTCCCAGAGTGTGCAAAATTTCAGCAACATTTTTTTGTATTGATTTTATCTTTTCTTCATCTGACAATTGAAAAGCATCCTCACGTAATGGGGTTTTTGCCGATGTTGAAATGTGGTTATCACCAATTTCATCAATCATTTCTTTAATTTTATGGTTATTGCTTTCAAACATTATTCCTTGATATTTACTGTGCAAAAATACAACTTTGTTATAAATAAAATACTAATTTTTACTTAATAGACGAAGTAATGTACTTAAATTACAATTGGTCTGTTCACCCGTTGACATATTTTTTAAAGTATAACTATTGCTTGTAACTTCCTGTTCACCAACTAAAACAACATATTCAATTTGCCTTTTGTTGGCATAATTCATTTGTTTTTTCATTTTAGCCGTGTCCGGATAAAGCTCTGATTTTATATGATTATTGCGAAGTCCTTTAATTGCCTGCATGCTGTATAAGGCTTCTTTCTCTCCAAAATTTACAAACATCACTTTTGGTTTTGGCAGATCTACTTTTTGAAACAGATCCAGTTCCTCCAGCACCAGATAAATTCTGTCTAGCCCAAAAGAAATTCCAATACCACTAATATTCTTTAAACCAAAAATTCCTGTAAGATCGTCATATCTTCCACCGCCTCCAATGGAACCAATACTAACTCCACTCGCTTTTACTTCAAAAATAGCACCGGTATAATAATTCAAGCCTCGTGCCAGTGTAACATCAATTTCAAGTACTGAACTTTGTAATCCAAGTTTATCAATTTGATCAATAACAAATTGCAATTCTTCAATTCCTTGTAGTCCTTCTTCTGAACTTACGAGCATTGTTTTTAGTTTTTGTAATTTTTCCTGATTATTACCGGGAAAATCAAATCATGGTTTAACTTTTTCCATAGCTTCTTCTGATATTCCCTTGGTAATCATTTCTTTTGTAACTCCCTCTGCTCCTATCTTATCCAGTTTATCTAAAGCAATCGTAAAGTCTATCAATTTATCTTTTGCATCAATAACCTCTGCGATACCCGATAAGATCTTTCTATTATTAAATTTAATAATTGTTTGCTTTAAACCTAGCTTGGTAAAAACCACATCGTATAACTGAACGAATTCCACTTCCTGCCACAGACCTTTGCTTC
>JAUVCP010000045.1 GCA_030590765.1 Flavobacteriaceae bacterium
AGTATATTTCAGCTCTGTTTCTGAATAAAAAATCATGAATGATTTTTTCTTCGGCTATATTTAATGCATTAAAACCTGCAAATATGTAATGTTCATCGTTTTGTTGAGATAAGTAATAATCTATATTTTCAAAGGCCTTTCTGTATAACATTCCTTGATAGCCTAGATTTTTCTTTAACAGATGGGATTTTAAGTTTATATAATACTCTTCAATATGGCTAAAAAAAGCCAAATATTTATTTGTTAGGTCTGTTTGATTTTCTTCTAAATTCCAGTTTTCTAATTTTCTGCTCTCATTGATATATTTTAGAAATTTATCAGCATCCATAAGATTGCTGTCAATTTCATTAAAATCCTGCAATAATTGTGAACTCCACTTAGAAAAAATTTCGAAAGAATCAATTTCTTTTGTTGGTGTAATATTTTTATACACACTATAAAATTCAAAAATCAATTGAATTGGATCAACTTGTTCTAATGTAGCAAGATTCTGAATAAATTCTTCAATGCTAATTATTTTTGGAAGAATAGTAGCTTTGTTTAGTTGGTCTTTAATTTCAGTTTTAAGAAATAACCTCGCTCTTTTACTAGGCAGGACATAGGTGAGTTTTGTGGAGTCTTTAGATTTTGATTGTATCTCAGATGATACTTTTGAAAGGAATGATTGCATAAAGCAAATCTACAAAAAAGAGCATAAAAAAAGCCATCACTGTTAAGTGATGGCTTTTATTTTTATAAGAAAAAAGTTCTTATTGGTTTTTCTCTAAATAACGTTTTGAGAAAATCTCAACTCTTCTGTTTTCTTGTCTTCCTTTTGAAGTTTTATTATCTCCAATTGGATTTGAAGAACCATAACCTTTAGCTGATATTTTATCAGTTGGGAAACCATTATCAGTTAAGAATTTCATTACAGCATCTGCACGACTTTGAGATAATTTTTCATTAATCTTATCACTACCTGTACTATCTGTATGACCCTGAACAACAAAATCTAAAGTTTTATAATCTGATAAAATTACATTAATTTTATCAAGTCTTATCTTAGTTTCATCTGTAAAGGTAAATTTACCTGTATTGAAATAAATAGCTCTTGCAAGATCAGTAATTTCTTTTTGAATTTCTTCAGTTACAAGTGGGCAACCATTATTTTCAGCTGGACCTGCAATGTTAGGACAGTTATCATCTTTATCAAATACACCGTCACCATCAGTATCTGGCCAAGGACAACCATTGTTTTCAGCAGGACCTGCTACATCAGGACAGTTATCATCTTTGTCAGCAACACCATCACCATCTCTATCAGGACATCCGTTAGTTGAAGCTGGACCAGCTTCAGTAGGACATGCATCATCTTTGTCAATGATTCCGTCACCGTCAGTATCAGGACAACCATTAAATTCAGCTAAACCTGGAGTGTTAGGACATGCATCTTCAGAATCTTTGATACCGTCTAAATCAGAATCAGGACAACCGTTGAAAGCTTCTAAACCAGCAACCTCAGGACAGTCATCATATTTGTCATAGATACCATCACCATCTGTATCTTTTCCACCAAACTGGAAGTTAAGACCTAAAGAATGTTGGAAATGAGGAAGTGTTGTAACTGAAGCATCATCAAATGAATGCTTGTACATAGTTTGAACGTTAGCTCCAATAAAATCGTTGAACCAGAAGTTAATACCTAAACCACCGTTTACAGTACCGTTTCCATCTTCATCAATCCAAGTGTAACCACCACCTACTAATAGGTACGGGTCAAACCATCCGTGAAGTGGAGACCATCTGATATCTAAATCAGTAGCAAAATAAGAAAGATCAGAAGCTTCATAGTCACCAATTTTATCAATTTTGTTAAAAGAAGCAGCTAAACCAATTCCGAAACCAGAACCGATATAACGACCAACTCTTAATCTAGAAATAATAGAAGCAGTGTTCCAGTGATCGTTTACATTAAAGAAATCTTCTCCAAACCCTCCTATATAAGGATTTCCTGAATCTTCAGGGATAGCAGCAAATGGCAATGGCCAGTCAGCTCCAGTTGGATAGAAATCAACCGCATTGGTACCTATCTCGATAGACCATGGATTGTCTTCATCTTGTGCATTAACGTTGTTGAAAGCAACAATCACTAATAGAATTAATAAACCTTTTTTTAAATGTTTCATTGTAATCAATTTTAATTTATAATTTTTGTGTTAAATGTAATTCAAGCGTAATAATCAAGTAAATTTTAACAAATATATAAAAACTTGACAAAAAATACTCTTTAAGCCATTTATTTTTATGAAATCAATGACAAAAATACAAAAATAGATGCTTAATTACTTATTTTTTAGTAAAAATAAGCTCTATTATCTTCTATTTCAGCATTATCCTTTATAGCATTATAAATTTGTATGTTGCGGTTTTGCAATGTTCTTTCAATATTTTTCTTGTTTGAATTGTAGTTTTTTAGATCTGTAGGTAAATTTTTCTTCTTTACATTTACAAAAACAATACCTGACCGACCATTTATATTTTTTGTTAATACATTTTCGTCTAATGAGGTTACTACTCCTGCTATTTCTGGAAACCTTCCCTGACCTGCAAAAACCGGACTTGAACTTGAAACTGCCATTGTAGATTTTACCGTTGTGCTATTTTGCTTGGCAATTTCATCTAAGCTTTCACCTGTTGATCTTTCTTTGATCAATTCAGCTTTCTTTTGGTTTAAGATAATCTGACGAACATTTTTACCCCTGATTGCCAACCCTTCTTTATTCTTTTTTGTTAGTTTAACAACAGCATAACCGTTATCAATATCAAATCTCTTGATTTCTTTTTCATTCGTGCCATCTTCAAAAGCCCATCTTACGATTGATCTTTGTGACCCTAATTGAGCAATATTATCGTCAATGGCCTCAATATATTGAACGGGTCTTACCGTATATTCATTTTCTTTTGCAATTTCAGAAAATTCTTTACCTTCGGAAACATCTGATGCAAATGTTTCTGCTTTTTCAAAAACATCATTTTCAGTTTTTTCAGAAGGTAGAATTCTATGTGAGAATGTTGCTATTTGAATATTTTTTTGATGATTTTTTTGACCAACAATTCTGATAATATGAAATCCAAACTGAGATTTCACAACACCCATATCTCCGATTTTGTTTTCGAATACATAATCTCTAAATTCAGGTATCATTCTAGTGTAAGTAAACCACCCAAGATCACCACCTTTTGCTCCACTTCCTTTATCAACAGATATTTCTTTTGCAAGAGTTTCAAATTTTGAATTGTTTGTATTAACAACAGTTAAAATACTATCTGCGTAAACTTTCGCCTCAGCTTCTGTTCTTGTAACAGTTGGATCTGCAGTTGAAGTTCCAATAAAAGGAATTAAGATATGACTTGCTTTTACTGAATCAGGCATTTGCTTGACAGCAACAATTTTAGATAATTTATAAAAACCTTTTTCTTTGTATGGACCATATACATTATGAATGTCTTTATCAAATAAAGAATCAGCTAAGATCTTTGAAAGTTGGTTTTTTGTATGATAATTTTCATCAAAAGGGGTGTCAGAACCATTATCTGAAAAGAATTCTTTTATGTTTATAGAATTTTTGAAACCAATCAAATTCACTTTTGATTTTGCAGCATTGCTATATTCTTCTTTGTCATTTACCAATTGAGCCAATTGATCTTTGATTTCTTTCTCATCTTCCGGAGTAGCTTTGATATCAAACATAACATACTCAATGTCTCTTGATGCATTTACTTTAAAATCTTTTGCATGTGATTTTACATAAGCTTTGATCTCCTCTTTTGAAACAGTAATTAAACTGTCGGATATACTGGTGAAAGGAACATAAACATAGTCCAGATCAACACTAGTATTTTGAAAATAGTAATTTGATTTACCTTCATTTAAGGTGCTTCCTAATCCTGCAGTAATTAATGTGTTATAATTTGTACGCTCTAAATTTGTTTTGATATTCTTTTCAAAATTTAGCCAGTTTAACCATTCTGCTTTTCCTTGCTCACCTTCTTCTGCATTATCTTTCAATGTTGCAATATACTCCTTCAATTTTTCTTGATCAAAAGTACCTATTTCATTTAAAAACTGAGGATTGTTATATTGAGAAACTTGCTGAACAATTGCATCCCAAACATCTTTCTCACCAACAACAATTCCAGATTTTTCTAATTGAGTCTTATACAGTTTTTCACTTACCAAATTATCCCATGCATTTTTTACGTTTTGCATGTTTGATGTTCTGCCATTTGATCTGGTTCTGTAAGATTCAACTTGTTGAGCAAACTCTTCACGATTAATAGGTTCACCGTTAACTTCACCAATATTGGTTTTGTTTTTATTAAAAAGATTTCCGTCAAAAAGGCCACTTAATACAAATGAAAATAATGCTAACGCAATTATAATAATAAGGAAAAGTGATCTTTCTCTAATTTTCGATAATACTGCCATTTTCTTTTCTTTTAAATTTCAGGCTGCGAAAATACAATTTACCTTTTAATAATAAAAGTAGTTTGGGGGTAATTTTTTTCTAAAAAGAAGTGTATCAATCTCTAGACAACAATTTGAGGTAAACTTCTTCAATTTTTGAAGCAGATTCTTTTATTATGGTAAATTGAAAATGATCGATTTCAATAATTTCCCCTGTGGAAGGAATATTTTCGGTATGATCCATGATCAGGCCACCTAATGTTTCGTATGAACTGTCTTCATTCAAATTCAAATGGTAGGTTTCATTTAAATAATCAACTTCTAATCGGGTAGAAAATTTAAATTCATGAGCGTTAATTTGCTCTTCCAGTAAGGTAAAAGAATCGTGTTCATCTTCAATTTCACCAAACAGTTCTTCAATAATATCTTCAATAGTGATCAAACCACTGGTTCCACCATATTCATCTAGCACTATTGCTGCACTTTTACTCTTTTTGATAAGATCATTTAAAACATCATGAATCATCATGGTTTCCGGAACAATTTCAATAGGAAGTAAAATAGAACGAATATTTTTAGGTTTTTTAAAAAGCTCGAAAACATGTATATAGCCAATAATATCATCCAAAGAATTGTTGTAAACCATTATTTTTGACAATCCGGTATCTATAAACAATTGTTTTATATTATTTAGTGATTCATGAACGTCAACCGCAATGATCTCTGTTCTGGGAATCATTGCTTCTCTGGCTTTAACATCATGAAAATCAAGAGCATTTTGAAAGATCTGAATTTCAGAGTCTACATCATCATCTACGGTTTCCATTTGTTCAGTAATATAATTGCCCAATTCAACTTTACTAAAAGCCAGTTGTACTTGATCTTCTTTGGTGTTGAAAAAAACCTTTAAAAAGAAATCTGTAATAAAAATGATAAATTGAGAAACAAAATAGAATAGGATAAAAAACAGATAAGCAGGTAAAGCAAATATATTTAAGGTTTCATTAGCGTAAATTCGAAAAATAGCTTTTGGCAAAAATTCAGCAGTCACCAATATAATAAGCGTAGAAATTAAAGTTTGAATCAATAGTAGTGCAAACGGATTTGGAATAGAAGAGGATAAGAAACTCATTAATAAATCTCCCATAAAATAACCATAAATCACAAGTGCAATATTGTTTCCAACAAGCATTGTGGTAATGAATTTGGAAGGCTTTTGTGTTAGTTTGGAAATAATTTTAGCTAAAAAAGTATCTTTTTTCTTTTCTAATTCAATATGTATTTTGTTTGCAGAAACAAAAGCAATTTCCATTCCTGAAAAGAATGCAGAGAATAATATTGAAACTAATATGATAGATATATCAAATATCATCTTTCTTGGTCTTTATATTTTTTTCTATACTTTTTTCTAAAAAAGTACATAAAAACAGCTAATGCTGAAAATGCGAGATAAATATATGCTTTTTGTCTGTTTTCACTCCAGTTCAAAACTGTTTCAACAATAAATACTATTGCTATTACAAGGTATGCAAATTCAAAAAATTTAAAATATTTTACCATAACTTATTGATTGTCTTTCACGTATATTTGAGAATCGTGAATAGCTTTCATATTTACTTTTGACAGATTTTCATTTGATTCAAATCCAATTCCTTTGATCGTATCAGAGTTTGATATTAAAATAAATCTTTTTTCTGTATAAATATAGTGTTCATTTGCATCCCAGAAAAGCTGATCGGTCATTAATTTTGATCCATCAGCTTCATTGACAACAACCACATTGCCTTTTACTTCTGAAATACTGGTTTTATTAAATGAAACAGAATAATCAGCTGTTAAAATTACAGAATCTCCTTTTTTATCAAAAGTTACTATTTTTATACCATCAGGGAATTTTGAATAAGGATGTTCTTTTCGGTTGGAGTAATCTAACATTAAAGGAGCAATCAGTTTGGTTTTGATACTTCCGGAATCGGTATGGATCAAATGAACATTTTTAACTTCTCCTATAGGTAAATTTTTATCGGCTAAAAAATCTTCAACTTCCTGTATTTTATTTCCACAAGAAAAAAACATTGCTACTAATGATATAGCAGCAATGTTCAATAAAATATTTGAGTTGTTTATTAGCATTTACTTATTTAGGGAATTCTAACTGTCTCACCAATCCAACAACCTATTTTATAAGATGTTCCTGATTTTAACCCTTCTTGAAAAATAAGCTTTTTGGAAGGTGCACTTCCCATATAACTTTTGATGTATTTATTTGCAGTTGATGTAATACTTGGATCCATTGCTTTTGCTCTTCTCGCTTTGTCTGCGGCAGCAACATATACCATGCGTTTTGAAATCTCATCTGTTCCGCAAGTATTTGCACTAGCAGCATATAAACTAGCTATCAACAAATAAGCATGCCCCATACTTGGTCTTTCTTTTATTGCTAATCTTGCATACTCTCTTGATTTACTTCTAGCCCCTCTCTTTTTAAAGACATTGGCAATTCTGTAATAATATCTTGCTTTTTTGTATGCATCTGGTTCAAGTTCAATAGCTTTCTTAAAGTATTCAACCGCTTTGTTGGTTTCATTACGGTCCATTAATAAACCTGCATAAAATACATATGCATCTGAAGAAGGAGCTGAATTTACATACGCTTCTACCATTTTAGGATAGATATCAGCCTCTGTACAACCTTTTTGATTCAATCTGGAAACAGCTCTTTTTAGCCATTTAGCATCTGTTTTATGTTTATCAAAACTATCTTTGTATAGCGGAATTAATCTATCACAGGTAGCTACTTCACTTAAGGTATTATCTAATAAACCTTCAACCTGACCTAAAGCAACCAGATTAACTTCACGAGCATGTTTTTTCTTTTTTTCTTTTGAAGTTAAAGTTTTACCTGCAGTTTCTTTTGCAGTTAAGGCATCCAATTCTTTTGAATATTTGTCCATTTTTAACCCTACAGCTTCTGTGATGTCATCGTACATATCAAAAACCTTCTGTGGGTTGGTGTCTTTGTGATGAACAGTAAATACTTTAAAATAGTGTCCTAGATTTTTAACACTCATGCCTGTTGGATCTGCTTTAAAAGATTTACTTAATTTATCAAATATTGCATCTTTTTGAGGAGAATCTTCAACTATAGCTTTTTTAAACAAGAAATTTGCCCAGTCACTATATACTTTTCCAAGATTATCTGGAAAATATTTGATTCGTTGCTCATAAATACCTTCAATTTGCTTTCCTAATTTTGCTAGCTCAGCTTTATTAGCATTTGAAATATCAAAGTATTGTCTTCCAATTTTGTAGATATCGTCATTAGTTTGAACTTTTTGTCCTTTAGGCGGCATAAACACTCCTGCGGCAGCATTATATTTTGATTCAATCATTTTAATACCATCACTATAGATTATTTTAGAGGCCACAGGACAATTGTCATAACACCACAGCCAAGGTTCTATAGCAGCAGCATAATTTTTCATTTTTGCAGCTTCATGAAAAAGGGACAGGTTTGTTTTACATTTGTCAGGTTCACTTCCATACTTGTCCTGCGCATTCATTGAAATAGTCATTCCTAAAAGTAGAAACATACTAATTATCAATACCGTCTTTTTTGTTCTCATAATTTATATTTGTTAAGATTTGTTAATAAATTTTTCGTTTTTTAAACCATTTGTCATTCAATGATATACTTAACCTAAAGTTATAATAATTTTCTTTAATTAAGCCATTTTTATTTGTTCCTCTTTCACCAAACTCAAATCCGATATTAGCGTTTGACAATCTAAGTCCTAATGGTAAACTAACACCAAAAGATATGCCATATTCGTCAATTTCCGTTTCATTAATCACCAGACCGAGGTTTTTATAATTAAATCCAGCCCTATAAGTTACTCTATCCCAATAACTTGCTATTGAGTTAAATTTTGGAATATAATATCCACCAAAGGCAAAAATATTGGATTTATCATAATAATAATTGGTAATTTCATCATAAATACCTCCTTTAAAATCAATACCATCCCGAAATGTGTATTCAGCTCCTACAAACCATTTATTGTCTTTTCCAATTCCTGCACTTAAAACAGATTGAATTGGAGATTCGATCCTTGCACTGTAATCTGAAATTGTATCGCGATCAATAATAAGACCACCTCCTTCGGTATTTTCTACCGTAGATAAATAAACGTCTCCATTTTCCTTTAAGGTATTACCCATTGTACCTGAAATACCAAGTTTTAACTTTAGGTTATTTTTTAGGTTATGGGTATATTGTGCTCCAAATTTATAGGAAAAGCCTTTAACATAGGATACAGATTCACTTTTTGTAGCTAACTGTACACCTAGTCTTCTGTTTAAAATATCATTTCTGATTCCTCCAAAGATGTAAGCGGCTTCTACACCAAGATTTAAATTAAAAGGGAAATGGTATCCATAACCAAGAAAAACTCTGTTGGTTCCGCCATCGCCACTTAATTTAGTGGTTTCAACCAATGTATTCTCTCCTTCAAGATCTTCATACCTTTGGTCAAGTAAAGAATAACCTACTGCAGTATTTAATTGCAATCCAAAAGCAAGTCCCTGATTAGTTCTAATCGGAATTCCCAGGGCGATATAATTTAAAGAAGCAGCTGAGCTGGTTTGCTTATTTTCTCCATCATCAATTGTTGTTGCTTTACTTCCACCGGAAAATACATAGGTTGTCCATTTCAATCCGGCATAAGAAGCAGGGTTTGTAAAACTCAAATGGTATTCACTATTTAGTGCTCCACCTATTTGACCCATGCCAATTTCCTCTACAGATTTTATTTTTGCCTGATCACCTATTCCGAAAAAAGAATAAGGAGAAGAACTTGTCTTTTGAGAGAAACTATACGTGGTATTTATGAGAAAAGTAAAAAGTATTATTTTCTTTATCATTAGTCTAAATTATATTTCAAAATACTGTTTAATCCTTCCAATAAAAAATTTGGATTGGCAAATATGGTACTTTTTATGTTTTTTGCCAAGAAAATTACGTCTCCACCTGTTAAAACTATTGTTAATTTTGAATATTTTGCCTTATATTGGTTAATTACACCATCAATTTCTTGAATTATTCCATTTTCAACTCCTATATGAATGGCATTTTTGGTCGTGTTTCCAATATCTGGAACCTTATCTGATCTAGATAATTCTGGTAAATTGGCAGTAAAGGTGTGTATGGCTTTATATCTCATTTCAATACCAGGAGAAATTGCACCACCATCATATTCTTTATTTTGATTTACAAAATCAAAAGTAATACAAGATCCTGCATCAATAATTAGCACATTTTTAGAAGGAAAAATTTCTACTGCAGCTGCAACCAGAGCAATTCTATCAACACCTAAAGTTTTTGGGGTTGCGTAATTATTGATAAAAGGTAATTTTGTACTGTGATTTAATACCAGTGGATTAAAAAGTTCAATAATAAAATCCATTTCTTTTTTATTCAATTTACCAACGCTTGATAATATGGATTGATCAATAAAATATTTTTTTGAAATATTGCTTAGGTTGTTAAACAGATCTTTTTTTGAAAAAACACTCTTTTCTAATAGTTTTTTTTTGTTAAATACAGCAGTTTTGATCTGTGTATTACCAATGTCAATTATAAGATTCATTAAGTTGTGAAATGAAGTACAAAAGTACAATAGAAAAATTTAATGATTTCTTTTGATTAGAAAAAAAAATAATTTTATATTTGCACCCGCTTAAAGCGATGGTACCTTAGCTCAGTTGGTAGAGCAATGGACTGAAAATCCATGTGTCCCTAGTTCGATTCTTGGAGGTACCAC
>JAUVCP010000263.1 GCA_030590765.1 Flavobacteriaceae bacterium
CAACAGTTACTACTAAAGCAATTTTTTTGATTGTTTTATCATCAATTTTAAAGTCAGTAAACTTTCTGATCACTGCCAAAGCAATAATTATCAATGACGGACCGGCGGCAAAAGCTGAAGCTAAAAAACGTGGGCCTAAAAGAGCATTATTCCAAAACGGACGAGCTTGTAAACCTTGGTAAAGAAAAGCCGTAACCAGGTGAATGGAAACAGCCCAAAAAACAGAAATAAAAACCCCGGGTATATAAATTTTTGGATTTGGGGTTTTCCCTTGATAGCGCATGATTAAAATGTAAAAAGGAATAGATAAATTGATAAATAAATATCCGTTAAGAGCAAGAACATCCCATGTTAACATTGAGTTTGGGAAATTGAAAACACCAATTACAGGTATCATATGCCACAGCCTTGCCGGACCTCCCATATCAGCAATTACAAAAGCAAGACACATAAATAAGGCTGCTACAGCCAAGCCTTCACCAATTAAAACAGCCTGTTTAAAATCAATGTCTTTAAGAACATAGGCTGGCAATACCAGCATTACAGCAGCAGCTGCAATACCAACTAAAAAAGTAAAATTAGAAATGTATAATCCCCAGCTAACTCTGTCATTCATACCGGTAACACTTAAACCATATTCTAGTTGTAACGAATAACAATACATTCCAATTAGCATCAAAAATGTAAGTAATGCCATCCAAATATGATATGATTTTCTACCGCTAGTTAAATAAACCAGACTGTCTTTTATTAAATTCTTTATTACGCTCATTTTTATTATTTCAAAAAATTAATCCATAAAATACCAAAACTTAGGTTCTGTACCCAGATCCTCTTTCAATCTGAATACTTTTTTATTCTCTAAAACCCAACGAATTTCACTTTTGGGATCTAATAGATTTCCAAAAATTCTTGCACCTGTAGGGCAGGCTTCAACACAAGCAGGGTTTTTACCAGACCTTGATCTTTGGATACAGAAAGTACATTTTTCCATTACGCCTTTTTTTCGAAGTCGATTGCCTAAATAATGTTGATCTTTGTTTACTTCCTGTTCTGAAATTTCTGGTGTACTCCAATTAAACCTTCTTCCATCATATGGGCAAGCAGCCATACAATATCTACACCCGATACACCAGTCATAATCAATTACAACGATACCATCTTTTTCTTTCCAGGTTGCCTGTACTGGGCATACTTCAACACATGGTGGGTTATCACAATGCATACATTGTGTTCCCAAATAAAAATGTCCGGCAGCAGGTACTTCATGATAATAAGTATCATCGGCTTCACCAAAATTCAAACCTTTGCCATCATTCATTTCATGAATTCTAATATATTGCATTTGAGAAGCTCTGTCCTGGTTATTTTCTTCTACACAGGCATTGATACAATCCATATATCCCTGGCATTTTGAAATATTAAAAGCGTAACCAAACAAAATATTTTCTTCTGCATCTTTTGATGATATATTTATTTTTGTTCCATTTCTTAATTCATATGATCTTATCAGCCTGTCAACGGTCTTGCTTTTTTCTTCTTCGGTCATTAATTTATAATTTCCTTTGAAGTATTCTTCCCATTCTATTTCTGATTTTTCTTTACTTTTATCACCAGAAATAAGGCTGCATGAAGTACTTACAGCTCCTGCACCAATTGCCAAACCAGCAGTTAATTTTTTAAATGCCTGGCGTCTGTCCATATTTACATCAAAGACCTGAGAAATCCCATCCTCTATTTTTTCAACAGAATTATGGCTACAGCCGGAGCCTGAACATTCCTTGTGATCTTGATTATTAATTCCAAGGTTTAAAGAAAACCATTTTTTTATTTCTTTTTTCATGATTATTTTATAACCTGTTAATTTCGTTCATCAACCATTTGAGTATTGTATCTTGCCGGCCATCTTTTATCAAAATGTGGTTTGTGTGGATCGTGACAACCTACACATGTTTGAGAAACTCTGGGTGGAGCCCAGCCACCTATTTGTTTGCTGTGAGCACCTCCTGCCCAATCTTTATATTGCTTTTGATGGCACTGCGAACACAATTTATGACTTAAATTAAAGTCAATGGGTTTGTTTGTAATACTGTGAAGTTTATCCATATTATTTTCTGAGTGGCAGGTAACACAGTTCATAGTTTCTAGATTGGCATGTTTTAATGAGATATCCCAATGACTTTTTTTAATACTTTCTTCATTCTGCAATTCACTCAAGGGCTTGGAATGACATTCATTACATTCAAATGATTTGATTTGACTTTTTCTTTCGGGAATATAAAATCGTTGCCAGTTTTCAATTACTTCCACTTTGTTAAGCGTTTCAATATAAGTTTCAGAACTTAAAGAAACAGGTTTGTAATCTTTACTTAGATCTTCAATTTTATCAATGATGTTATGATATTCATTTTTTTTATCTTTACAGGAAACCATAAAAATTAATAAACAGATCAAAACAATATTTAGTTCATTTTTCATACCTAATTATTTTCTTGTAAACACCCCAATGTCTTTAATTAATTTTTCATTGATCACATGGCATTGCCGACAATTAATCCGGTCTGGATGACTGGTTCTGATCTCTTTTGGAGCGCTTGGTCCGGCATGGCATGACAAACAATTCTCTCTAAGTTGAATTTGATGTGGAATTACCGGTGGACTAGTCATTAATGCTTTGTTTCCTATGGAAGGTCCTTTGCTTCTTGACCAATGTGTACTTACAAACAGATCTTTGGTTTTTTGAGGAACATGGCATTGCCTGCAATTCTCCTTTTCAGGATGCGGTGTTATTGGTGAATATGCATTTAGTTTATCTACAAATCCGCCATTTTCATGACATTTTAAACAACTATTTGCACCCATGTTTCTTTCTTCCACCTCATGAGGAATGCTTGGTGGAGCACCATAAAACGCACGGTTGTCATAATAAGTATTTAATGAGCGCTGGTGTTTGATATCAGTTGGCATTTTTGAATATTCCAAAGCAAATTTTGACCTTTCAAAAACACCTTCCTCTGACGGGATAATAAGCGTTTCGGTTAAGTTTGCAATTGGAACATAGGCTTCTTCATGCGATGTTTTATAGCTAAAACTCCAAACAGCAATGGTTGCAATCATCAAAATCACCAATAAAAATATGATAAATAATTTTTTCATTTTGCGTTGGATTTAGTTAAACTTTTTCAATTCTAACAGCACATTTTTTATAATCAGGTTCTTTAGAAATAGGACAAAAAGCATCAAGAGTAACATCATTGATCATCATATTTTCATCAAAGAATGGCACAAAAACCTGACCTTTTGTTGGTAACCCTCTTTCGTTGATAGAGGCAGGTAATATGGTTGTACCTCTTCGTGAAATTACTTTAACTTTTTGACCGTTGCTAATTCCATATTTTTCAGCATCATCAGGATGTAATTCTACGTAAGCATGTGGCATAGCTTGGTGTAAAACAGGAATTCTTCTGGTCATGGAGCCAGTGTGCCAATGTTCAATAACTCTACCAGTATTTAACCAGAAAGGGTATTCAGTATCTGGTGATTCTGCTGCAGGTTCATATGGGCGTTGCCAAATTATTGCTTTACCATCTTTTTTCCCATAAAAGTGAAAATCCTTTCCATTGTCACAAGCAGGATCATATTTAGCATTATAACGCCATTTGGTTTCTTTACCATCAACATAGGGCCACAAAGCACCAGATTGTGATTTTAAAACTTCCAATGGAGCCATATTGTGTTTTTTTCCTACATGATGTAAACGATATTCGTTGTAAATCTCTTCTTCATGGTTTTCTTTACTGTAAGGAAACAGATCTTCAAAACCCATTCTTCGTGCAACTTCTATAGTTTGCCATGCATCAGCCATTGCTTCTCCCGGAGGCTCCACCATTTTATTCCAATGTTGCGTTCTTCTTTCAGAATTTCCGTATAAACCATTTTTTTCAATATGCCATGCAGCAGGTAAAATTACATCTGCTACATCACTTGTTGGAGTAGGGAATACATCAGAAACAACAATAAAACGATCTTCTTTTTTAGCACCTTCTGTATATCTCCCAACTTTTGGAAGGGATACCATAGGATTTGTAACTTGTGTCCAAATAAATTTAATATCTCCTCTGTCAACAGCTCTCCACATTTCGGTAGCGTGGTAGGTTGGTTTAGAAGGAATATTTTCAACCGGAACTTTCCATATTTTGGCGGCATGTTCACGATGTTTAGCATTCATAACCACACCATGTGGTAATTTATGTGTAAAAGTTCCTACTTCTCTTGCTGTACCACAAGCACTAGGTTGTCCTGTTAGAGAAAATGGCCCATTACCAG
>JAUVCP010000009.1 GCA_030590765.1 Flavobacteriaceae bacterium
ACTACTTCTGTGATATATTTTTTATTTCCTTTTTCATCCTCCCATGAACGTGTGGTAAGTTTCCCTTCAATTGCAACTTCTTTTCCTTTTTCTAAAAACATTTCAGCCAGTTCTGCTGTTTTGTTCCATACTACAATATTATGCCATTCGGTATCAGTTATTTTTTCACCTTTGGCATTTTTGTAAGTGTCGTTTGTTGCAATAGAGAATTTTGCGAGTTTGGTACCTGAATCTAAAGTTTTGATTTCAGGATTCATTCCTAAATGTCCGATTAATTGTACTCTGTTTCTTAAATTGTTCATCATATTTAATTTTAATGCCTGATGTTTATTCAGGTTGGTTTATACTTGTTTTAATTGAAAAATCATCTGTTTGATTTAATACTGCAAAGATGAGATGAGTACAAAGATTAACCCGGTTACTAAATAGTTACTTTCGTATGTAATTGAATGTAGTCGTTTATAAACGGAAATATATTTGTATATTTGGCTGATATTTAGAATTATATATATGAAACTTAAAAACGAAATAATTTTAAAGAAAATAGAAAAAATGAATAGAATTTATTTAATTCCTGCTCTATTCTTAGTGATTATGGCTTGTTCAAATAGTAGATCTTCAGATATTAGTTCGAATGATAATCAAGTAAATGTTGACCTTCAAAAAGAAGAAGTTAAAAATACATTAAGCAAAATGTGGGAGGCTATTGAAAAGAATAACATGGAACTTTATGCCAGTTTTATTCATCCAGACTTTACACAGTTTAGTGAAAATGATTCTATTCTTAGAATTGGTAAAGAGGTAGAAGTTAATGGAATTAAAGACTGGTTAGAAAATTCTTCAGATATCCATACAGAAATGATTGATCCTATTGTAACGTTAAATGGAAATGTTGCCTGGATTGTTTACTATTGGTCTGATAAAGGATTAACTAATGGAATACAATTTAAATCTAAAGGAAAGTCAACAAGAATATTTGTAAAAGAAGATAACAAATGGTTGTGCATTCATGGCCATTATACTTTACTTCCATAAATATTATTCAAAGGGCTATTCTATTACAAATGATAAAATTTAGAATATATGGAACTAAAAGAGTGTTTAGAGTGTGGAGAACCGATCAAAGGCAGAAGTGATAAAAAGTTTTGTGGCGATTATTGTCGGAATGCTTATAATAATAAGATCAATACTGATAGTAAAAACTTGATCAGAAACACAAATAATCGCTTACGGAAAAACTTTAATACTTTAAGTGAATTAAATACTACCGGAAAAACAAAAGTTACACGTACCAAATTAATCAATCACAATTTTGATTTTAATTTGTTTACCTCTATTTACACTACAAAAACTGGAAACGTTTATTATTATGTATATAATCAGGGGTTTTTAAAGCTCGAAAATGATTATTATTTGTTGATAAAGCGAGAATAAAGCAGAATCTACTATTTCATAGTTTGAAAGCATTTGATGTTTTTAGCAATTATATGCGTTTTTATGGATGGTTTAACATTAAAAAATTTATAATTTAGCGTAAAATGTGTAACCACTATTGTAATTCAGCAATATGCATAAATGGATACTTTTTGAATTCAAAATTATATAACCTGAAATTAGCATCTATGAAAAAAATAGTACTCTACTTTTTTATTTCAACAGTCTTTTTTAATTCTCAGTTTATTTATCCACAGGTAGAACTTGAAAAAGGAATTCACCAGGAGCAAAGAGAAGCATTCGCAAGAAATGAAAAAACAGTTTCCAAATTTGATAAAAGTGGAAAAGGGATAATTCCGTTACAAAAAAATCAGGTTAAAGCATTATCTAAAATTGTTTTTGGATTTTTACCCGATTGGGAATATAATGATGGTGCACATAATAATTTACATTATGATCTTTTATCTCATCTGGCGGTTTTTAATTTTTTGGCTTCAAGTGTAGGGAACTTATCGAATCCATCGGGTTGGCCATGGACAGATGTAATCAATGCATCTCATACTAATGGAGTTAAAGTGATCATGACTGTTACAAATTTTGGAGGAAGTGATGCTGCGGCCGATGTTGCTCATTCTTTAATGACAAACACAACTGCAAAAAATAATTTATTTTCAAAAATAAAAAGTATCATTTCAACCTATCAGTTAGATGGTGTAAATATTGATTTTGATGGAATGAATGTTGATGACAGAGGTGATGTTGTAAATAATTTTATGGCTGATCTCACCTCCTACATTCATACAAATTTACCCGGTAAAGAGATCTCATTTGATGGACCTGCAGTGAACTGGAGTGGATGGAAATTAGATGGATTGACACAAAGTGTTGACCATGTATTTATTATGGCCTATGATTATCACGGAGGTTGGAGTGATAATACCGGTGCAGTTTCCCCACTTACCGGTGGATCAATCAATTTGACCAATACTTTAAATCAGGATAAAAATTACAATATCCCCAAATCTAAATATCCTGAAAAATTAATCCTTGGAGTTCCCTATTATGGAAAACACTGGAAAACTGCCACAAATAATGCAGGATCCTCTGTAACCTCGTACATAGGATCTACTTTTTATATTGATGACATTACAAATTCTGCATCACATGGAGGTTATATTTGGGATAATGCCTCTCAAACAACTTGGTATAGATGGAATTCTGGTGGATGGCATCAGGTATGGTCAGATAATGAAACAAGTTTAAGTAAAAAATATGATCTGGCTTTAGCAGAAAATTTAGGTGGAATCGGTATTTGGGCACTAAATTATGATGGAAACAGAAGCAAACTTTGGGATTTAATTGATAAAAAATTCAATGGAGCACTTTCCGTTGATAAAAATTATATAAAGCAAAATATTCATCTTTTTCCTAACCCTTCAGATGGCTTGATTAGTATTTCCAATCCAAATTTTATTAAAATTAAAAGGGTAGAGGTTTGTAATATTTATGGTCAAAAATTAAGCTCAAAATACAATGACATTCAAATTGATTTGAATTATTTAGTTTCGGGAGTGTAT
Organism: Flavobacteriaceae bacterium; assembly: GCA_030590765.1. Lineage (GTDB taxonomy): Bacteria > Bacteroidota > Bacteroidia > Flavobacteriales > Flavobacteriaceae > Lutimonas. The sequence goes on from JAUVCP010000009.1 coordinate 3,012, forward strand.
ATAGTTAAAATTGAAGATGAAAACGGGAAACAAGGTGCTTTTAAAGTAATAAAGCATTAGTATTAAGACATGTATATTTTAGTTATCAAGTTTTGTTCTTTTTACTGAAAACGGCTATGCTTAAAAATTTCGCCTTGCTCTCAACAAAAACAAACTTAACCCTATACGACACAATACACATGACTTAACATTAGTCAAAACAAGTTAAATAAAATATAAACCTACTATTGATATTTTCAAAGTAGGGTTTTTTGTAACATATTTGTATCTTTCTCGTCGAATTACTAAAATTTATATGCCAAATTTTAAATATCTTATATTATTATATTTCATTTCACTTTCAATAAATAGCTACTCTCAAAGTAAGGGAGCAGTCTCAGGAGTTGTAGTAAACAAAGAGAATAATGAGCCACTACCTTTTGCATCGGTTACATTAAAAAATCATCCTATTGGTACACTTAGTAATGAAGATGGAGAATTTGATTTTTATATTCCTGAATCCGAACGAAATGATACCATACAAATTAGTTTTATTGGATTTATCAATTATGAGATTCCGGTTTCTTCCGCTTTAAGCGAATTAAAAATACAATTGCAGCCAAGTAATGAGGTATTAGATGAAGTTGTACTTAGTAAATTATCGCCCTTAGATTATATCAAAAATGCTTTGGCAAATATTGATCAGAATTATCAACATGATCCCTTTCAAACCATTGCTTATTATCGTGAGAAATTTATTGAAAATGAAAATATCATAAGTAAAAAAGAAGCAGTTTTTAAAACTTATTATACAGCTAAAGGAGATTCGGCAAAGAATCAGCACCAAATACTTTTATATAAACCAACTGAAAATAAACAGGATTTTGAGTTTATGCGTGACTGGATAGATAAAAGAATTGAAAAGGAAAAAAAGAAAGCCAAAAAGAAGGGAGAAGATTTTGATGAAGATTTTGATTTTGAAAAAGATATGAATATGGGTGGCCCGGAAACTATTATTGATATGGCTGACATAAGAAATGGTTCTTCAAATAATAACTTTTTGAATCCAAAACATTTTAATAAATATGAGTATACTTTTGGTAAAGAGAAGAGTTTTAGCGGTGATATATTGGTAACGATCAATTATAAGGCCAAAAAGAAAATAGAATCTGTTAAAGACCAGGGTACTATATTAATTAGTAAAGGTGATTATGCTATTGCCTTGATCCAGGGTTCCGGAGAACTCTCAATTCCTGTTGTGGCAAAACCTGTATTGTTTTTGATTGGATTAAGTGTTAGTAATCCAAAATTTAGTAACACAGTGAGTTATCAAAAATATAAAGACAAATGGTATCCAAAATTATTCAGATGGGATGCTAAAATAACACTTAAAAAGCGCCATATGTTTAAAGCTAATGAAAAAGCAGATTTAAAGATAGGGCAAGTATTCTTTATCAATCAGTTAGATTCTATTGCAACTCCTATCCCAAAGGAGAAAAGGTTCAATACCAAAGAAGACATGGAAGACCAGATCTATAATGACCTGAATATTTCATGGGAAGGTATGAACGTGATCAAAAATTGAGTTTTATTAATGTTTTTTAAAATTAGAAGTAACATTTTTTTACCTTACTCGTCGTATGGTAAAAAAATTAATGTCCATTAAAAAGATTATTTTCTGTTTTTTATTATTGGCAGTCATTTTTGATTCTTACAGCCAAAACAAAAGTGTTATTTCAGGAACAATTTCTAATAAAGAAAATAATGACCTTTTGCCTTTTGCATCAATTACTTTAAAAAATTATCCTATTGGAACAATAAGTAATGAAAATGGTGATTTTGATTTTTATATTCCAAATTCTAAACAAAAAGACACAATTTTAGTAAGTTTTATTGGTTTTATTAGTTATGAAGTTCCCGTTTCTTCTGTTCAAAATAGACTAACAATAAAATTGAGACCAACAAATGAAATTTTAACTGAAGTTGTTATTAGTCCACTGAGTCCCTTAGATTATATTAGACGAGCTTTAAAGTACTTTGACCAAAACTACCCGCAAAACTCCTATCAGAGTTTAGCATATTATAGAGAAAAATTTATTGAAAACGGCGCTGTAATCAATAAAGAAGAAGGGGTTTTTAAAACATTTTATCCATCAACTATTGATTCCGCAAAAAATCAACATCAATTATTGTTATACCGTCCGGCAAATGATCCTCAACAATTTCAATTTATGCGTGAATGGTTTGAAAAAAAACAAGAAAAACAAAAAAAAAGAGCCATAAAAAATGGTGAAGATTATGATGAAGATGAATTTAGTACTGATATTGATATGGATTTTGGGGGTCCTGAATCGGTCATTGAATTAGATCTTAAACATGAAAAAGATAACTTTTTAAAGCAAGAGTATTTTAAAAAATATGACTACTCTTTTGGTGATGAAACTGTCTTTAATGGTGATACTCTGGTTACAATACTGTTTAAAGCAAAAAAGAGTATAGAATACATTAAAGACCATGGTAAAATTTTAATAAGTAAAGATAATTATGCCATTGTTAGAATTGAACAAAATGCAAAATTTAAGATTCCATTTTTGATAAAACCTATTTTATTTACTCTTGGATTTTCTATTGAAAAACCACGGTTTAAAAAGATAATAAGTTATCAAAAATATAAAGACATTTGGTATCCAAAATTATTTCAATGGGATGCAAATGTTAAAATAACCAAACGACATACTTTTAGTAGTAATGAGCATTCGAACATTAAAATAGGACAAGTATTTTTTATAAACAAATTAGATTCTTTGGTTACAGCTATTCCTAAAGAAAAACTATTTGATTCTGACGAGGATATGGCAGAGCAAATACACAATGATATTGGAATTTCTTGGGATCAATTAAATATTATTAAAGATTAGAGTTTCTAATTCTGACAAATTCTGTAAATACACTCTTTATCTTTCTGAATTACTGTTTGTTATTTTTTTTATCTTTATTCCCTATACTTTAAAAATCAACTAAAACATTTTTCAAATGAAAAAAATTATTTTGATGTTTTTACTAATCTCAGTAATAGCATGTAAAAAAGAAGATTCTACTAAAGAAATTAACAAGCAAACCAAAGAAATTGTACAATATAGTATTGAACAGTTTTATAAAAATAAAAATGTAAATGGGGGAGCTTTTAACAATGATGAAACAAAGTTACTGGTGAATAGCAATGAAACCGGCATTTACAATGTATTTGAAATAAATATTAAAAGTGGGCAAAAAAAGCAGATCACTTTTTCAAAAAAGGAATCATTTTTCGCTATTGATGAGGTTCCGGGATCTAAAGATATTTTATATACTGCCGATAAAGGAGGTGATGAAAACAACCATATTTATTTGCTTGCTAAAGATAGCAGTTCAACAGACCTAACTCCTGGAGATGAGGTGAAAGTGAATTTTGGTGGCTGGAGTGAAGATAAAAAATTCATGTTTTATTCTTCTAATAAAAGAGATAAAAAATTCTTTGATCTCTATAAAATGAATCTAACAGATTGGAAGTCAAATATGATTTATAAGAATGAAAAAGGTTTGAATATTGGAGCTGTTTCTAATGACGAAAACACTTTTAGCATATCAAAATCAATCACTACAAGTGAGGATAAGTTATTTTTATTTAATAGAAAAAATAAAAAAATGACTGAGATTTCTAATAAACCGGGTGTCTATAATAGTTCAGGTTTTAGTAAAAATGATCAGTATTTTTATTACACAACTGATGTGGATAAAGAATTTACTTATTTGGTACAATATGAAATAGCTACTGGAAAGAAAAAAGTAATCTTTGAAACCAAATGGGATGTGATGTATAGTTATTTGAGTGAGAATGAAAAATACAGAATTATTGGAATCAATGAAGATGGCAAAACAAATTTAATAATCAAAGAGAATAAAACGGGTAAAAATATTGATTTCCCTGATATACCAGATGGTGACATCAAAGGAGTGAATATCTCAGAAAGCGAAAAATTAATGAGGCTAACTGTTGGTGCCTCAAAATCTACCAGTAATATTTATGTATATAATTTTGAGGATAGGTCTTTAAAAAAATTGACCAATACGATGAATCCTGAATTGGATGCCGATAATCTGGTTTCTGCAGAGATTGTCCGTTTTAAATCATTTGACGGATTGGAAATTCCGGCAATCTATTATAAACCATTAACAGCAAGTAAAGATAATAAGGTGCCGGCATTGGTGTGGGTGCATGGCGGTCCGGGTGGGCAATCAAGAGTTGGGTATTTTTCTTTGATTCAGTTCTTGGTAAATCATGGTTATGCTATTTTGGCAGTAAACAATCGTGGAAGTAGCGGATATGGTAAATCGTTTTTTAAAATGGATGATTTGAATCATGGAGATAAAGATTTAAAAGACTGTATTTGGGGTAAAAAATGGTTGCAGGAACAAAATTATATTGATGCCGATAAGATCGGAATTATTGGAGGTAGCTACGGAGGCTATATGACCATGGCTGCAATGACCTTTACACCAGATGAATTTAAAGTTGGTGTAAATATATTTGGTGTTACCAATTGGTTAAGAACACTCAAATCTATTCCTCCTCACTGGGAGTCGTTTAGAGAAGCTTTATACAAAGAAATTGGAGATCCATTTACCAAAGATTCTATAAGATTATATGAGATCTCACCACTTTTTCATGCTAAAAATGTCAAGAATCCTGTAATGGTTCTTCAAGGAGCTAATGATCCAAGAGTTTTACAGGTAGAATCGGATGAAATTGTAAATGAAATGAGAAAAAATAACATCCCTGTTGAATATGTTCTCTTTCCGGATGAAGGTCACGGATTTAGAAAAAAAGAAAATGAGATCAAAGGTTATGGTCAGGTTCTTTTGTTTTTAGATAAATACCTTAAAGAGGTTCAGCCAGTTAAATCTTAGTATTTAAAATGCTAAAAATCCAATATGTTTTATTTTTAGGAATTCTTTTAATTTTTTTATCCTGTAAACAGGATAGGAAAGAATTGAAGAACATTAATTCTGAACCGACTCTTGTAGAAAAACTAAAAAATGTTTCCGATAGTATCAAAGTTGAAGATGTTGTTATAAAAAATATTTTCAAAAGTCAAATTCTTGCACACCAAGGAGATGCCTTTGATAGCACTATGATTATTGAAAAAGTGTATAAACCACATTTAAAATTATGGAATAATTGTTATGCTATGATTTTTGGAGAGGACAATGCTCCAAAATTCAACACTGAAAAAGGAATGATTAACTGGAACAAAACTTTATATCCTGAAAACAAAACCTTTTTTGATTCAAGAGCAAGAAAGCTTTTAGAACTAAATTTAGATTCTACAATTCAACATAACCTTGATCAATTTCATAAATTTGTTCCTTACAAAGTGAAATCAACAATAAGTATTTTGTTTACCCCAATAACCGGGATTCTATTTGGAGGTTGTTCCAATGACCAATTTAGCATAGAATTAAATTACAAAGAACAAGATATTGAATATACTGTAACAAAGGGATTTCCACACGAATTGAATCATCTTGCATACGAACCATTGAGAGAAAATGATCCTAAAAAAAATACAGCACTTAGACAAACTATAGATGAAGGTTTTGCTTGTTATTTTACCTGGATGTTTTTTGAAAGGAAAATTTCAAAGTTTGAAGCAGTAGAGAATATGACAGAAAAAGAATGGAATTGGTATTTGAAAAATGAAAAAGAAATATTTAATAAACTAAGTCTATTTTTTGATAACGAAAGCGGAGACAATCCATTGTTGAGAAATGATAAATATCAATTATTCCCAAATGCTCCAAAAACCTTGTATTATTGGTTAGGTTTCAGAATTATTCAGCATTATGTGAACTTACATGGAGAAAATTCCTGGAGAGATATCTATGAAATGAATGTTCAGGAGGTATTAGATAAAAGTGATTATGAAAACCATATCAATTAATTAAATATCGAATTCCTCATCATTTTTACATACTTTTGAAACTTTAAGTCTTTAATTTTATATCTGAATTATGATAGAAGAAATCATCAAAGGTATCAATGATATCGTATGGAGTAATGCTCTTATTTTTGTAGCACTTGCATCAGGGATATTTTATTCATTTAAAACCAGATTTGTCCAAATACGAATGATCAAAGAAATGGTTCGTCTTCTATTTGGAGGGAAATCTTCCGAAAGAGGTGTTTCTTCTTTTCAGGCATTTGCAATTGCTATTTCAGGAAGAGTAGGTACTGGTAACATTGCTGGTGTGGCAACGGCGATTGCTCTAGGTGGTCCTGGTGCTATTTTCTGGATGTGGGTAATTGCATTTTTAGGCTCGGCTTCTGCTTTTGTTGAGGCAACATTAGGTCAATTATACAAAGAGAATAAAGGAGGGGAATATAGAGGTGGTCCTGCCTATTATATTGAAAAAGGGCTGGGGATTAAATGGTTTGCTGCTCTTTTTGCAATTGCTACAATTTTTAGTACTGCATTATTTTTACCTGGTGTACAGGCAAATAGTATAGCAGCTGGTTTGAAAAGCGCATTTGATATTGATGTAGCTCATACAGGTATTGGTATCATTGTTTTTTTAGCAATTATTGTGTTTGGTGGGGTAAAAAGAATTGGTAAATTTTCTGAAATAGTCGTTCCTTTTATGGCAATTGCTTATGTATTGCTTGCAGTGATTATTATAGGAATGAATTTTAGAGAGATCCCAGAAATACTTAAACTGATTGTAACTTCAGCATTTGGCGCCAATCAGGCATTTGGAGGAATAGTTGGAATGGCCATTATGTGGGGTGTAAAACGTGGAATTTATTCTAATGAAGCTGGACAAGGAACTGCGCCTCATGCTGCCGCTGCTGCCGAGGTTAGTCATCCTGCAAAACAAGGTTTGGTACAGGCATTTTCGGTTTATATTGACACTTTGTTTGTATGTACGGCAACTGCATTTATGATCTTATTTACACTTCAATACAATGTGATCGATCCTAATGGAGGGTTTTTATTTGAACATCTTCCAGGTGTGGAATTTGGACCAGAATACACTCAACTTGCCATTGAAAGTCAGTTTCCAGGGTTTGGAAAAATATTTGTCGCAGTAGCACTTTCTTTCTTTGCATTTACTACTATTATGGCATATTACTATATCGCTGAAACCAATGTAAGTTATCTGGAACATAAAAAAGATAAAAAATGGATGATCTGGGCATTGCGAATTTTACTGCTTGGAGCTACTTTTTATGGAACGATTAGATCTGCAGAATTAGCTTGGACCATGGGAGATATAGGTGTTGGAATTATGGCCTGGTTAAACTTTATTGCCATTTTCTTATTGAGAAAACCTGCTCTTGCTCTCTTAAAAGATTATGAAAAACAAAAAAAAGAAGGCAAAGAACCTGTTTATGATCCGGATGAATCTAATTTAGGAATTAAGAACGTTGAGATCTGGAGAAGAATTGCCGGAAGAATAAAAGATAAAGAGAACAATTAATTTCAAACCTATAAGTTCATGTCTTCCAAAAAAAATTATAGTGCAGCAGTTTCTTTCATTGTGATTCTGCTAACAATTTATTGGAGTTTAAATTCTTTAATGCCAAATAGAATTACAAATTTAGAGACTCCTAAAAACGAATTTTCTGCAGAAAGAGCGTTGATCCATTTAAAAGAGATTACAAAGAAACCTCATTATGTTGGAACTAAAAATCATGAGGAAGTTCGAAATTATATCATTTCTGAATTAGAAAATCTTGGGTTGACCGTTGAAATTCAAACACAGGTTGCTATCAATACGAAATGGAGAGCAGGTACCAACACAAAAAATATTTTAGCAAGAATTAAGGGATCAGAAAAAGGTAAAGCCTTACTCTTGTTAACTCATTACGATTCAGCTGTACATTCTTCGCCAGGAGCTGCTGATGCCGGATCAGGAGTTGTTGTTATATTAGAAGGAATAAGAGCTTATCTGTCTAATAATCCCAAACCAAAGAATGATATAATTATTTTAATTTCTGATGCCGAAGAGCTGGGTTTACTTGGTGCAAATGCTTTTGTTAATTACCATCCATGGGCAAAAGATGTTGGGTTGGTATTAAATTTTGAAGCAAGAGGAAGTGGCGGCCCGAGCTATATTTTAATGGAAACCAATGGTGGAAATAGAAATCTGGTTAAAGCTTTTAATCAGGCTAAAGTTAAATATCCTGTCGGGAATTCTTTGTTGTACAGCATCTATAAAATGCTACCAAACGATACCGACCTAACAGTTTTTAGAGAAGATGGAAATATCAAAGGTTTTAATTTTGCCTTTTTAGATGATCACTATGATTATCATACTTCTCAGGATTCTTATGAAAGGATGGACAAAAATACGCTACAACATCAGGCTGATTATTTAATGCCTTTGCTTAACTATTTTGCAAATGCAAATCTAGAAAATCTGAACGCAGAAGAGGATCATGTATTTTTCAACTTTCCTGGATTTGTTTTAATGAATTATCCGTTTTCTTGGGTAAAACCGATGGCAATTCTTGCAGTATTATGGTTCTTCTTTCTTCTTTTTGTTGGATTCAAAAACAGAATTCTATCTGTTAAAGAAATATTTAAAGGATTGATTGCATTTTTATTAGTGTTGATTCTTTCAGGAGTTGTGACTTTTTATGGATGGAAATTATTACTAAAAATATATCCGCAATACATCGATATACTTCATGGGTTCACCTATAATGGTCATTATTATATTGCTGGATTTATTGCATTGACTCTTGGAATAAGTTTCTGGATCTACCATAATTATTTTAAAAAATACAAAATTGAGAATTTATTGATTGCCCCGGTATTTATATGGTTGATTATAAATATTGCTATTGCCGCATATCTTCCCGGAGCAGGATTTTTTATCAAATCTTCTTTTACCGGATTGTTGATTTTAACGATTATACTTTTTTATAAAGGAAGTGAGAATAACAAAATCATCTTGTTTTCTTTTTTAGTAATTCCAGTATTGATGATCTTTGCTCCACTGATACAGATGTTCCCCATAGGATTGGGATTAAAAATGACAGTTATAAGTGCTGTTTTAACTGTGTTGGTATTTGGGATTCTCCTACCGATTTTTGCTTCATATAAAGAAGTAAAAGGCTTATCAAAATTATTTTTTCTGATAGCAATTCTGGCTTTTGTCTCTGCTGGTTTTACTTCTAAATATTCTACAGAAAGAAAACAGCCAAACAGTATTTTATATTTTTTAGATACTGATGCTAATAAGGCATACTGGGCAAGTTATAATTCAAAAGTAGATGATTTTACAGAACAATTTCTTGGAAAAGATCCAACTATTGGAAGTTTTTCAAAAGAAGTTTCTACAAGTAAATATGGTACTAATTTTAAATTGTATAAAGAAACAGAGATCATAAACCTTCTACAACCTAAAGTAGAAATTATGGAAGATTCTATTATGGATTCTGTTAGGAAAATACATATAAAGATCAGCCCGCAAAGAAGAGTGAATAAATTAGAATTGATAAGCAGAAACACACTGCATTTTAAAGGGTTTGCCATCAATGGAGAAATTTTAAGTCAAAAAGACAATGAAAAATACATCTTTACAACAGAAAAAAGAAAGCATGTGTTGACTTATTATTTCACCAAAAATGAGGAGGTTTTAGATATAAAAATGATTCTACCAAAGGGTGAAAATCCGGTTTTTGAGATTTGGGAAACCTCTTATGATCTGTATAACAATCAAAATGTAAGAGAAATAAAAGATAAAATTACTCCAAGAAAGGATTTTATGATGCCAATGCCATTTATATTGAATGATGCTGTAGTTATCAAAAAGAAAATAATACTATAAATATTCCAATTTCATATTAAAAGAGGCAAAGGTTAAATCCTAAGTTATTCGTATATTTGCATTTCTAAAAATGACAAAAAATTCGCACCAATCGAAATAATAAAACAAACTTATGAAAACCATTAACGATTTTAATTTCAAGAACAAGAAAGCATTGATCAGAGTTGATTTTAATGTCCCATTAAATGAAAATTTAGAGGTAACAGATACAACAAGAATTGAAGCTGCAAAACCTACTATTATAAAGATCCTTGAGGATGGGGGAAGCGCTATATTAATGTCCCATCTTGGAAGACCAAAAGGTGTTGAAGAGAAATTTTCATTAAAGCATATTGTGAAGTCTGTTAGTGATATTTTAGGTGTTCACATCAAATTTATTGATAATTGTGTTGGTGAGGAAGTGGAAAAAGCTGCTGCTGAATTACAGAATGGAGAAATTTTATTATTGGAAAATTTACGTTTTCATCCGGAAGAAAAAGCAGGAGATGTTGATTTTGCAAAAGAATTATCAAAACTGGGAGATATCTATGTGAATGACGCATTTGGTACTGCGCACAGAGCTCATGCATCAACAACCATTATTGCACAATTCTTTCCTGAGAATAAATGTTTTGGAATATTATTAGCAAAGGAAATAGAAAGTTTAAATGCTGTTTTAAACGATAGTAAAAAACCTGTTACAGCAATTATTGGTGGAGCAAAGGTTTCTTCTAAAATTGATGTAATCAAAAATATCATGGATAAGGTTGACAATATCATCATCGGTGGTGGAATGGCCTATACTTTTGTAAAAGTAAAAGGTGGTAATATTGGTGATTCCATTTGTGAAGATGATAAAATGGATGTAGCACAGGATATTTTAAATCTGGCAAAACAAAAGAAAACAAAAATTCACTTACCACTGGATGTAATTGCGGCTGATTCGTTTAGTCCAGATGCAAAAACTAAGATTTGTGATATTTATGATATTCCAGAGGGTTGGCAAGGTTTAGATGCTGGTCCGAAAACAAATATTGCTTTTTCATATGTTATTGCCAATTCTAAAACTATTTTATGGAATGGTCCTATTGGAGTTTTTGAAATGAAAAAATTTGCCAAAGGAACTATCGAAATGGGAAATGCAATTGTAGATGCAACTACTGATGGTGCTTTTTCTCTTGTTGGAGGAGGTGATTCAGTTGCTGCAGTGAAACAATTTGGTCTTGCCGATAAAGTGAGCTATGTTTCTACCGGTGGTGGAGCAATGTTAGAAATGCTAGAAGGTAAAACTTTACCTGGAATTGAAGCTATATTGAAATAGCATTGCTTTTGAAAGGTAGATACCTAAAAAATAAAAATCCTTCCTGCCAATTGTTATCTATGTAGGAAGGATTTATAAATTATAACCAATTATGAAATATACTACACTCCCAAATACCGATATAAAAGTTAGCAAAATATGTTTAGGCACCATGACCTTTGGTGAGCAAAACACAGAGAATGATGCTCATAAACAATTGAATTATGCTGTAGAACAAGGTGTTAATTTTGTGGATACAGCTGAACTATATCCCGTTCCCGGAAGGAAAGAAACACAAGGTTTGACGGAAAAGTATATTGGAACCTGGTTAAAAGATCAAAAACGGGAAGATCTTGTGATTGGAAGTAAGATTACGGGGCCAAGTGGAGGTTTAGGTTATATTAGGGAGAATTTAGGATTTTCCAATAAAGCTATGGATGATGCTATTGAAAAAAATCTTAAACGATTACAAACCGATTATATTGATTTGTATCAGTTACACTGGCCTGAAAGAAGTGCCAATTTTTTTGGAACTAGAAATTACAAACATGACTTTGAAGAAAAGTGGGTGAATAATTTTAAAGAAGTCATTGAAAAATTAAACACTTTTGTTAAAGAAGGAAAGATTCGTCATTACGGAGTTTCTAATGAAACAGCTTGGGGAGTAATGCGACATTTGAGTGAAAGTGAAAAAAATAACCTTACCCGGTGCAAAACCATTCAAAATCCATACTCTTTATTGAACAGAACTTTTGAAATGAATCTGGCTGAAATTTCTATGCATGAAAAAGTTGGTTTATTGGCTTATTCCCCATTGGCTTTTGGTGCATTAAGTGGTAAGTATTTAAATGAAAGACCTGATAATTCACGTCTTAAATTATATCCTCAAATGCTCATTATGCGCAAGTATTTAAGTAAAGAAGCTGTTTTTGTTACCGAAAAATACTTAGAACTGGCTTCAAAAAATAACATGAGTCTAACAGAACTGGCCTTGGCTTTTATCAATCAACAACCTTTTGTAACCAGCAATATTATTGGAGCTACTACCATGGAACAACTAAAAGAAAATATTGGCAGTATTGATATTTCCTTATCAGATGAAATTTTAGAGAAAATTAATAAAATTAATGAGTTACAACCAAATCCAGCACCTTAAGGGTTTCCAGGTTCCCATTTTCACGTTTCAGGTTGAACATCAAACGTGTAACCTGAAATTTGGAACTTTTAATACCCCAACTTAGTTCTCACTCTGTCAAGAACTTTATCTGCTACTTTATGTGCTTTTTTAGCTCCAATAGCAAGTGCTTTATCAATTTCGGGTAAGTTATCCATATAGTAATGATACAATTCACGCTCTTTTGCAAATTTTTCGATAAGTAATTCGTAAAATGCCTGTTTCGCATGACCATAACCATAATTGCCAGCTACATATTTTTCTCTCATTTCTTCCACTTGCTCATTTGATGCAAGTAGTTGATACAAAGTAAATAAATTACAGGTATCCGGGTTTTTAGGATCTTCCAA